>NZ_JBYTDD010000018.1:0-132905 GCF_058791055.1 Pseudomonas sp. EU05-FHT14B02
TGAGAGTAGGTCATCGTCAAGATTAAATTCCGAAACCCCTATCTGCGTATGCAGGTAGGGGTTTTGTTTTTGTCCGCAGGAAATGAAATTACTGCCCCAGGCGCTCCAGCGTGTGCTCCAAGGGGTCAAGCGACACACAGATAAAGCCATCAAGCGGTCGATTGAGTTCCTCTACGAGCAGGATGGTTGCCCCCGTCGACAGGGCACACATCAGCAATACGGCGACAATGGTGCCGTTGCAGGGTGCAAACAGGCCGAACGAACCAAAGATAATCCCCAACCACGTCACCAGTATCACCAGCATCACCGGTGGAATCGATTGATTGGCCTGCAGCAGGGTCAGCCAGCGGGCGGCAAACACGGTGTCCATGTCTTGCAATGCCTTGGCTTTGAGCGCGCGCTGATCATCGTTGCCGGGCGTCAGTGACTCGACCTGGCGTTGCAGGCCTTCGGAGCGACGGATCACTTCTGGGCTATCGAGTTTTTCAATCTGACGGTGATCGCGGGTCGCGAGCATCTGGGTGACCTCGGCGTAGTTGTGCCTGAGCTCGGTGCGGATGCCTTGGGTTTCGGGGCCGAAGCGGGCCAGCACGCGGTCGAATTGAACCACTTTCGCCGCCGCGCCCTCCAGTTCGGCATTAGCCGTATCGAAAGTGCCTTTGGCAGAGGAAACGAGCAGGCCGAGGACCAGCGCCGACATCGTTGCGATGAGGCCGGTGGCCAGCTTCACTACTGCCACGGAGTCATCGCTCAGATGATGGCTCGGTAACCGCTCCCTCACGTACGAGCCCATCAGTGCGCTGGCAGACAGGCAGGCGAAAACGATTAGGGCGATCACCACGTCATTCAAATTCAACCTCCGTTGACGCTATCTTCCAGGGGGGGAGATATCTACTGGTACTTGATCACGATACCTTTGAGCTTGCGTCCCTCGATGGTCCTTACGTCGCGTGCCCACAGCGGTCCGCTGGCATAGGCGCCCACCGCCTGAATGTGGTCATAGACGACCACCACGGCGTCGCCACCGAGTTTGGCGGATTCTTCCCGCAGCTTTTGTTCGACTTCGATAATCGGAGGGGCAGGGTCGATGCTGGCGTCGATCAACACTTCACCCAGGCGCACATGTGGACGCAGAGGCTCCGAGCGCAGCACGACAACCTGGTCCGGCGATGTCGGTGCCGGATGCTCTACACCGACATAGGCAGTGGTCTGTGCATCGACAGTGGCGCAACCATTGAGGGTCAGCAGGCTTGCGATCATTGCACCGGCCAGTAGCAGGAGCTTGCAACGGGTGGGCCAGGACGCGTCGTGGGCCGGCATAATGGTTATCCTCCTCAGCTTCGCTGCTATCCGTATGACTAGTTGACGGTAGCAGACAGGCCGGGAGTTGCCAGAAAGCCCAACTTTTTCAGGTCGGGCTTTTTTGTGCCTTCAATACTCTCGATCGACCAAGGCCTTTCACTGATCCTTTTCGCAATTGACCATCCACGACACACCAAAACGGTCGACCAGCATGCCGAAGCGCGCCGCCCAGAACGTGGTCTCCAGTGGCATTTGCACAGTGCCACCGTCCGCCAGCGCATTGAAGACCCGCTCGGCCTCGGCAATGCTGTCGACGTTGAGTGAAATCGAACAGGCGCTCATTTTATCCACGGGGCGATCCGGGGTGGTGTCCGACCCCATGATCGCCTGATCACCCACGATCAGGCGGGTATGGATGATCAGGTTGTGCAGGTCCTTGGGGAAATGCTCACCGGCCGGCGTTTCGCCGAAGGTCAACATGGCTTCGATCTGGCCTTGCAGACACTGCGCGTAGAACGTGAAGGCCGCTTTGCAGTCGCCGTTGAAGATAAGGTAGGGATTGATTTTCATGGTCGGCTCCAGGTGCTCGAGTACATACATCGGTTTGGACGCCGGTTTTTTCGGCGAATTCCGATTGTGTCGAGCCGACAAGCAAAGCGCTAAATCTTTGTCGAAGCTTGTGTTTCTTTAGATGTTTTTTCGATAGGACGCGCGAGGCTTATCGCCTCCGGCACACGCCGTGGCGCCAGTACACGTTCGATGGCGCCGCTGACCATACTCTCCAACAGTTCCTCACGTTCCTGCTCGTCCAGCACATGTGGCGTCAGCCAGCTGGGAGCACTGTTGAGCAGGGCGCCAATGGCATGCCCGGCGGCCAGCAGGCCTTGCTCGCTGAAACGGGACTTGGCGCCCAGCATTCTCAGCAACGTGCGTTCGTATTGCTCGCGCAATTGCCGGACCCGATCCTGTTGCTCTTCGTTCAGGCAACCGCTATCGCGCTCCACCAGGCGGAAATGCCAAGGCATCTCCCGATGCAGATTCAGATGGGCGCGGATCAGACTGTTGAGTTTGTCGCGCTTGCCCGGGGCCTTTTGCTGGATACGTCCCAGGGTGGCCAGCAGCTCCTCGTAAAACTCCTCGATCAGGTCGAGCAGCAGATGCTGTTTGCTGGGGTAATGGTGATACAGCGAGCCTGGGGAGAGCCCCAGGCACGTCGCGAGCTCACGCATGCCGACCTGGCCGAACCCCTTGCAGGCAAACAGCTCCAGGACCTTGTCCCGGTACTCGGCAAAGCGCGAGCAACGCTCAGGCATAGGCATGGAAGCCGCGCCCCGTTTTACGTCCCAGGTAACCGGCGGCGACCATTTCCTTGAGCAACGGTGCCGGACGATATTTGCTGTCGTTGAAACCGTCATAGAAGGCTTCAAGGATCGACAACAGGGTGTCCAGGCCAATCAGGTCCGCCAAGGCCAATGGGCCGATAGGCTGGTTGCAGCCCAGGCGCATGCCGGCGTCGATGTCTTCGGCGCTGGCCAGGCCTTCCTGGAACACCAGGATCGCTTCGTTGATCATCGGCACCAGGATCCGGTTGACCACAAAGCCCGGGCGGTTGCCGGCGGTAATTGCGGTTTTGCCGAGGGTGGTCGCCATGTCCAGCGCCAGTTGGTGGGTCGTGTCACTGGTTTGCAGGCCACGGATGACTTCGATCAGGCCCATCACCGGCACCGGGTTGAAGAAGTGCAGGCCGATGAAGCGTTCAGGCTGGCTGACACTGGCGGCGAGTTGGGTGATCGACAGCGACGAGGTATTGGAGGCAATGACGCATTCGCTGCTGACCTGCGCGGCGATCTGTTGCAGCACACGCAGTTTCAGCTCGAGATTTTCCGTCGCCGCTTCGATGACCAGCTGCGCGTTTTGCAGACTGCTGTAGTCGGTGCTGGTGCGGATTTTGTCGAGGGTGGCCTGTTTCTGCTGCGGCGTCAGGGTTTCCTTGGCGATCTGCCGGTCGAGGTTTTTGCCGACCGTTGCAACGGCTCTTTGCAAAGCGCTTTCGGAAATATCGAGCAAGGTCACGTTGAAACCGGCCATGGCGCAGACTTGTGCGATGCCGTTGCCCATGGTGCCGGCACCGATCACCCCGATGTTTTGCAGATTCATGTTCCCGTCCTTCGATCAAACCCTGCGATACCTTGGCCGCGACCGCGGCCGAAGGCGTACTATTGCCGCGAGTCTAGAGCCGGCAGGGCGGTTGTCCTATGCCAAAACTGTTCAACGGCGATGATGTTTTTTGCCATTCGGGTGATGAGAGAGAAGCGAACCAATGCGGGAAAAGGACTCGGTTGCCGCCTATTTCGTGCAGGCAATGATTCATGGGCTGAGGGATGATCCGCAGCGTGTGACGGCGGTGCTCGAACAGGCCGGCATTGATCCGGCGGTCATGAGCGAACCCACGGCGCGGGTGCCGGCCAATGCGTTTGCCGCGTTGTGGCTGATTCAGATCCGCGAACTCGATGACGAGTTTTTCGGGCTCGACTCCCATGGCATGCCGCCCGGCAGTTTCGCCCTGATTTGCCGCGCCTTGATTCAGGAGCCCGATCTGCACAAGGCCATGCGTCAATGCCTGGCCAACTTCGGCTTGTTCCTGCGCGACTTTCGCGGCTCGCTGGCCGTACGGGGCAAGCGTGCGGTCATCAGCCTCGAAACCCGTTCGATGGACAACGATGCCAGCCGGTTTGGTGAAGAAACCTTCCTGGTGTTGATGATCAGTCTGCTGTGCTGGCTGGGCGGGCGGCGCATTCCCATTGACCGTGCGGACTTCCGCCATTCGCGCCTGTCGCTGGGTGACGACCGCCTGCTTTGGGGCCCCAACCTGACCTTCGGTGCCGAGCGCACCGAAATCGAATTTGCCAGCCACTACTTGCGCCTGCCCGTGGTTCAGGACCTGGCGTCGCTGAAAGTGTTTCTGCGTACTGCGCCGCAATGGCTGGTGATCCGCTTCCGCAACCAGCATGGCTTGGCATCCCAGGTTCATCAGCGCTTGCGCGGCAGTCATTACAGTCAGTGGCCGACATTGCAGGCCTTTGCCCTGGAACAGCACCTGAGCCCCAGCACCTTCCGCCGCAAGCTGGAGCGTGAAGGCTGTTCCTACCAAGAGATCAAGGACGAAGTCCGCCGTGGCGTGGCCTTTGAGCAACTGCGTCAGAGCGACGCGAGCATCAGCGATATCGCTGAACAACTGGGTTTTCAGGAACCCAGCGCCTTCCATCGGGCGTTCAAGAAGTGGACCGGGGAAAGCCCCGGGCGCTATCGGGCCCGTTATCAGGGGGAGCAGGGCGCAGAGATCGCTACCCTTGAGGCTTCCTGCGAGCTCTGAGCCATCAACTGTCCACCCGCAGGACGATCTTGCCGATGTGATCGCCTGCCTCCATCCGGGCATGGGCCCGCGGCGCCTCCATGAGCGGGTAAACCCGGTCGATCATCGGCAGGCAGCGTCCGGCGCTCAGCACCGGCCAGACGTATTCGTGCAACTGGCAGGCGATGGCGGCTTTTTCTTCCCGGGTCCTCGAGCGCAACAGAGAGCCAGTGACGACGGCGCGTTTGGCCATGATCGCCAGCAAATCGACTTCCCTGGCATGGGCGCCACCGAGGAAACCGAGCATCACCAGGCGACCTTCCATGGCCAGGGCGGCCACATTGTTGTTGAGGTACGAGCCGCCCATGATGTCGAGAATCACGTTGACACCCTGGCCCGCGGTTTTGTCCGCGATGACCTGCACAAAGTTCTGGTCGCGATAGTTGATCGGCTCTGCACCCAATTTGCGGATCGCGGCACACTTTCCTTCACTGCCAGCAGTGGCGAACGCTTCGATGCCGAGTTCGCGGCACAGCATCAACGCAGTGGTGCCGATGCCGCTGGTACCGCCATGGATCAAGGCACGCTGACCCTGGCGGGCAGCGCCAAGGCCGAACAGGTTGGCCCATACCGTGAAAAATGTTTCCGGGAGGGCCGCCGCCTCTACCCAGTCCATGCCTTCGGGGATCGGCAGGGCCTGACTGGCCGGGACCACGCAGTATTGCGCGTACCCGCCGCCGTTGGTCAGGGCGCAAACCTTGTCGCCCGGCGCAAATTCGCTCACGCCCACGCCAATCGCCACCACTTCACCGGCCACTTCCAGCCCAGGGTTCGGGTTCATGCCGGGTTTCATCGGATACTGGCCGGCTCGTTGCAGCGCGTCGGGGCGATTGACCCCGGCGGCGTGAACGCGGATAAGAATCTCGCCGGCCCCTGCAACGGGCACAGGCACCTGGCGCGGTTGCAGAACTTCAGGGCCACCGGGTTCAGTGATTGCGATCAGGGTCATGGTCTGGGGGCGTGTCATTTCATATACCTGTATTGAGCGTTAACGATTCGGTCTTACGGCTGAGCAGTCGACTGCCCAGTTCCAGCAACAGCGCTAAAACGATGGCCCCGGCGGCTATCTCGAACATCAAGGCATGATGGCCGCCACTGGCGTTGAACAGCGCCGAGTAAGCGAACCCCGAGAGCGCCTGGAAAGTAGCGAACGACACGGTGGCACGATTCCAGGCAACCTGTTGCTGATGATGCCCGGGGATCAGCTCATGCACCCGCGCC
Source organism: Pseudomonas sp. EU05-FHT14B02 (assembly GCF_058791055.1). Lineage (NCBI taxonomy): Bacteria > Pseudomonadati > Pseudomonadota > Gammaproteobacteria > Pseudomonadales > Pseudomonadaceae > Pseudomonas > Pseudomonas sp. EU05-FHT14B02. The sequence goes on from NZ_JBYTDD010000018.1 coordinate 5,936, forward strand.
AACGCCAGGGGTACGATGCCAGGCGGGAAGGAGCCGAGGATCACCGCCAGTAACGCTAGCGCCGCGAACGAACTGCTGATCGATAAAAGACCAACTGCCAGCGCTTGCAGCACCAGCACGATGCGTATGCCTGTTTTGGCGCCCAAATGGTCGGCCAGAAAGCCGTAGGTCACCGGCCCGACAATCGCGCCCAGGCCATACATCACCCAGATCAGCGCGCCAACATGTGCCCCGGCATTGAGCCCGCGGGCGACGTAATCCACCAGGAACACCATGGCCGGCACCAGCCCGGCCGCCATGAACGCGTATTGGGCGAACAGCAGGTAAACGTTCGGGTCGGTGGGGGTCAACGATGCATTCGATGGCGCTGTGGCGGCCGGGTGCGCAGATGCCGGCCAGCCAAACCAACTGGCAGCGGTGAGGATCAGGGCCAGCAAGCCCAGGCCGAACCAGGTTTGCTGCAAGCCGAGGCTCAACAGCGGCGGCACGATCGTCCCCGACCCGGCGATGCCCAAGCCGATGCCCAGGAATATCGCACCGCTGGCCAAGCCTTTGCGGGCCGCCGGGACCTGAGGCAATACGGTGGCCGCCACCAACACCATGATCGCGCCACCGGCAATCCCCGACAGCAGACGCCAGCCGAAGAACCAGCTCACCGACAACGGGAAGCCGCAGGCGAAAAACGCCAGGGTCACCGCCAGCATCATCAGGCGCAGGGTGCTCTTGTTCGAGGTCCGGCGCGCCAGCGGGTGGCCGATCAGTGCGCCGATCAGGTAACCCACCAGATTGGCGGCGCCTAGGTACACCACGTCGCTGGCGGAAAACCAGTGGGCCTGGATCAGCGAAGGAATCAGCGGCGTGTAGGCGAAACGCGCCAGGCCGATACTGACCAGACTGGCGCAGAGGCCGGCGAAGATCGGCAGCCAGATCGCGCCGGGCGCCGGGGTAAGGGGAGGCGATGAACTGTGCATGTGCATTGTCCTGTAAGGTCACTCAGGCTTTCAGCATATCGAGATTTTTCGAAGCATTAATGCAGCGATTACGCGCTATGCTGATGCGTAATTGCATCATCAGGAGCGCATTATGAATTGGGATGACGCCCGGGTATTTCTCGCGGTTTGCCGCGAATCCACGTTGCGCGGAGCGGCGCGGGTGTTGGGGGTCGACCAGGCCACGGTAGGCCGACGCATCACGGCACTGGAAAAATCATTGAGTGCGACCTTGTTCCTGCGCACTTCCGAAGGTTATGCGCTCACGGCTGTCGGCGAGGCTGCACTCAAGGCCGTGGAGAAAATGGAGCATTCGGCGCTGGAGCTGCAACGCCAGATCCAGGGCCTGGACGATCGCTTGACCGGCACGGTTCGCGTCAGCACCACCGATTCTCTGGCGATTGATTTTCTGATCCCGGCGATTGCCCGTCTGCATCGGCAACACCCGGATGTACGGGTGCAACTGGACGCCACCACGCAGATCCTCAGCCTGGCAAAACGCGAAGCGGACATCGCCGTACGCAACACCCGACCGGAAAACCCTGACCTGATCGCCCGGCGTATCGCCCGCTGGCCGGTGGGGTTGTTTGCCTCGCAAGCCTATGTCGATGCCCACGGCGTACCGGAGCCGGGCTCGGCGTTCTCCGGGCATGACCTGGTGGTGTATCAACCGTACTTGCAGGGCAACAAAGACATGACGCTGGTCTCGGAACCGGTGGGACGCGGGCGGATTGTCGCGAGCCTCAGTTCCAGTCTGCTGGTGCGTCGGTCGATTGCGGAGGGGATCGGGGTCGGAGAGATTCCGGTGTACATCGGGGAGAAGGAAGGGTTGGTCAGGCTGTGGCCGGAGCGTTCGCGGCCGATGCCCTATGACATCTGGCTGGTGACTCACGCGGACCTGCGGCATACAGCCAGGGTCCGGGCGGTGATCGATGAGATTGTCGCAGGGTTCGCCGGGACCGGCGAATAACCTGTAGGAGCGAGCCTGCTCGCGATGGCGGAGTGTCAGACGACATCACTGTTGAATGACACAACGCATCGCGAGCAGCTCGCTCCTACAGGGATCTGTCATGGCATTTCCGGCAGTTCCTGAGGGCGCAGGTCGAAGACCAATACTTCTGCATCCACGCCATTGCTCAAGGTCAGCACCTGTTCTTCGCGAACCCGCACACCGTCGCCTTCCTGCAACAACACACCGTTGAGTTCAACGTTGCCCCGGGCCACATGCACATAGGCGTAACGGTTGGCGGCGAGCTCCAGGGTGGCGCTTTCCTTGCCGTCGATCAGGCCGGCATACACCCGTGCATCCTGACGCACCTTCAGCGAACCCTTGGCGCCGTCCGGCGAGATGATCAATTGCAGGCGCCCGCGTTTCTTCTGGGTGCTGAAATGCTCTTGCTGATAGCGCGGTTTGGCGCCGCTGACGTCGGGCACGATCCATATCTGCAGAAAGTGCACCGGCCGGGTTTCGGAGTGGTTGAATTCACTGTGGGCCACGCCGCTGCCTGCGCTCATCAGTTGCACGTCGCCGGGTCGGATCACCGAACCGGTGCCCAGGGTGTCCTTGTGTTCCAGGGCACCTTCAAGCACATAGGAGAAAATCTCCATGTCGCGGTGCGGGTGCTGGCCGAAGCCTTTTCCGGCGGCGACGCGGTCGTCGTTGATCACCAGCAGGTCAGAAAAACCCTGCTCTTTCGGGTTGCGATAGCTGGCGAAGGAAAAGGTATGGAACGACTTCAACCAGCCGTGATTGGCCAGGCCACGATCCGAGGCTTTGCGAAGAGTCAGCATGATGAAATCTCCTTTGGGGACGTGAATTCGTCCGAGTGAGGAGAAGGTTAATGGTTACTGGCTTGTGCAATAAGTAGGTGGGAATTGAAATACTGTCTCTTTCAGGTTGACAGTATTCGGGCGCGAATCAGCAATTCTTTTCCGACCTTTGCGTCGTACTTGGCCATAATGCACAGCACCGAAACCTGTGGGAGCGAGCTTGCTCGCGATAGCAATTTTCCAGTCACCTCATCTGTTGAATGTGATACTGCCATCGCGAGCAAGCTCGCTCCCACAGGGGGCTGTGCTTGGCAGACCGACCTCCTATGAACTCAGTGAATTCCAATCCATGAAAACCGTGGCAATGGTGCTGTTTCCCGACTTTCTCCTGCTCGACATGGCCGGGCCCATGGAAGTGTTTTCCATCGCCAATCGTTATCTGAAACCCGAGGATCACTATGTGCTGTCGACCATCGGCACCGAGCCCGGCGCACTGAGGGCGTCCAACGGGGTGAGCGTGCACGCCGACCGGCACATCGATCAGGCCTGCGAGGGTTTTGATTTGCTGCTGGTGCCCGGTGGGCCCGGTGCCTACAACGAAAAGTATCCGCCATTGCTCGACTGGCTCAGGCACAACGTCAGCCGGTCCGCCGGTTATGGCTCGATTTGCACCGGGGCGTTCGTGTTGGGGCATGCGGGTTTGCTCGACGGCTATCGCGTCACCACCCACTGGCACTACACCGAGCGGCTAATCAAGGGCTTTCCGAAGGCGACCGTCGAGACCGATCAGATCTTCGTTCAGGACCGCAACCTGATCACTTCCGGTGGCGTCACCGCCGGGATCGACCTGGCCTTGTCGGTGGTCGCCCAGGACCATGGCAAAAAAGTCGCCCAGGACGTGGCCAAGGTATTGCTGGTGGTCATGAAACGCCAGGGTGGACAGGCGCAGTTCAGCCCGTTGATGGCGGCAGTGGCCCCTCACGAAACGGCGATTACCCGGGTGCAGAACCATGTGCTTGAACATCTCGATGAAACCTACAGCATCGAGCGCATGGCCGGTTTGGCCAACATGAGCCCGCGCCATTTCGCCAGGGTGTTCGCCCGGGAAGTGAACATGACGCCGATGGAGTTTCTGCAAAGCGCGCGTATCGATTGCGCCAGGAACCTGCTGGAAACCACCGAGTTGCCACTCAAGACCGTGGCCTTCAAAAGCGGCTTCGGCAGCGTGCGACACATGCGTTTTCTGTTCAGTGAAAAGCTCGGCCTGACCCCGACCCAATACCGCGAGCAGTTCAGCTAACGCGCATGTCCGTCGTGCGCACCGCAATGGCCGTGACGCTCCCCCCGCGGCAGTTGTACCGTCACCGAGGCCTGACAAGATACCGCTGAACTCATTGCAAGGACGGTGCGGAGCCTGGGCTGGAAGCCAGGCTTGCAGCAAGTGACAGCCCATGAACAGCCTCAGAGATATAAACAGCGAAGCGGTGCTGCAATTCGGGCCCTACGCTTTCCACCTCAGTCAGCGACTGGTGTTGGAGGGCGATCGACCGCTGCGCCTGGGCGGCCGCGCCCTTGACGTGTTGCAGGTGCTGGTCGAGCACGCAGGCTCGGTGGTCAGCAAGGAAGAGTTGATTGCTCAGGTCTGGCCGCGCTCCGTGGTCGAAGAGATCAACCTGCGGGTACACATTGCCGCCCTGCGCCGAGCCTTGGGCGACGGCCAGTGCTACATCGTCAACATTCCCCAGCGCGGCTACAGTTTTGTCGCCCCGGTACAGCATTCGCCGCAGCCCGTATCGTTCCCGAGCGAAACCGTAAAAAAGCCGCTGCACAACTTGCCGGCGCGGCTCACGCCGATCACCGGGCGCGATGCGGTTGTCGGCAGCCTGGTGCGGCAGTTGCCGGTGCGCCGATTCATGACTCTGGTCGGGCCTTGCGGGATCGGCAAGACCACCGTGGCGCTGCGCGTGGCCGAACTGTTGTTGCAGCACTATCGGCACGGCGTGTGGCTGGTGGACCTGGCGGCGATCGATGACCCGGCGCAAGTGACCGACCACCTCACACGAACCCTTGGGTTGGAGGTCGGCACCACGCTGGAGGCGCTGGCGCAGCGGCATGCCTTGTTGGTCCTGGACAACTGCGAACACCTGCTCGAACGCTGCCAGACGTTGATCGAAACACTGCTGGCTTCGCTGCCTCGTCTGTCGATCCTCGCCACCAGCCGCGAGCCGCTCCAGGCGGCGGGCGAAACTGTATTGCATCTGCCACCGCTGGCGGTTCCGACGATGTCAGCGTTGCGCAGTGTTGACGAGGTCATGGGCTATTCGGCGGTGCAGTTATTCGTCAGCCGTGCCCGGGCTCGTCAGCAAGGGTTCACCCTGCGCGAACAAGACCTCAAGACCGTACGGGAAATCTGCCGGCGCCTCGACGGCCTGCCTCTGGCGATTGAGTTGGCGGCGGCGCAAATCGATGCGCTGGCGCTGGTGGGGTTGCAAGCGCAACTCGATAACTGTTTTCAGTTGCTGTCCCAGGGCCGCCGCACGGCCGTGCCCCGGCACCAGACGCTCAAGGCCGCGCTGGACTGGAGCTACGAACGTTTGACTGCCGCGGAGCAAACCGTGTTGCAGCGCCTGGCGGTGTTCAAAATGGCCTTCACCCAGGACGCAGCGATCGGCGTGATCTGCTGCGACAGGCTGCCCGCCGCCGACCTGGTCAAGGTGATGGAAAGCCTGGCATTCAAGTCACTGCTGTCCCGGGAGCAGGGCGGCGGTGTGACCCGCTACCGCTTCCTCAACACCACCCGCACCTACGCGCTGGAAAAACTCGAACTCAGTGGTGAGCTGCGCGCCTTCGAAATTCGCTATGCCGATTACACCAGTCAAACGAGCCGGCCTTCAGGCGGGCAGGTGGCATTGCAACTCGTCGAGTAACCGGCGAACCGTCATCAAGTCGGGCGTGGCGAATCCTTCGGTGTAGCGCTGGTAGATCGGGGCCAGCAGGTCGTACGCCCTTTGGCTGTGGCCCTGACGCTGCCACAGTTGCGCCAGCGAGGTGGCGCTGCGCAGCTCCCAGGCCAGTGCGCCCTGGGTCTTTGCCAGGTTGAGTGCCTTGAGCAACACGGCTTCGGCCGTGGCGACGTTTACCGGGCAATCCGTTGCCAGCAACGTCCTGGCCCTGGCCCGCAGAATCTCCGCCGTGCTCCAGTTCGAAACACCATTTTGCGCACGGTCGAGCAGTTCATCGTCGACACAGGTTGAATCCAGCGTGACCATGATGTCCTTGATCAAACCGACGCTTTGGCGGCCGATTGGCTGTACATCGGTGCCGCCGATCACCCGCGCATAGTGTTGCGCCCAGTCATGGAACAGCAGCACCGAGTGTTTCTGTGCCTGTTGCAGCAGCAGGCGCAGGAGTTCGCGGGCGCTGCGGGTGTCGCCGTTGTAGTGGGCGATCAGGCAGCCGGCGAGCGCCAGGGTGTAGCAGATCGACGTGCCGTGGTTGATCTGCAGCGCGATGTCCAGCGCCTGCCGGGCGCTGCGCCAGGCTTGTTCCGGTTGGCCTTGCAGCCAGAGGATGCGCGCGTGGAGGGTCAGCGCCGCGACGCTCTGGTCGTACTGCACGCCGAAGCCATGGGTGAAACGGTTGAGATGACCGCTCTGGGCCATGCGTTGCAGCACCTGTTCGGCATGCTCTCCGGCCTGATGCTGGTCGCCGCTGAAATGCAGGGCGAGCACCCGCAATCGATGCATGCTCAGGGACATCAGGGCGTCGTCATGCAGCCCCAGTCGGTCGAACTGCCGGCTCTGCTCCAGGGCCATTTGATAATGGCCACAGCTGAGATTGACCGCCAGGTGCCCGGAAATCGCCCGCAACTGACCGGCCACATCGTTGAGTCGGCTGGCCAGGGTTCTGGCGCTGACAAAAGCGCCAATGGTTTCGGCGCTGGCGCCTTGAGCGTGGTAACAGGCACTGCCCAAAGCCAGCTTGAGGGCCATCTGCAAGCGCGGGCAGGGCTCGGCAGACTGTTCGAGCAGGGCCAGCGCCTTGCGCACATAACCGCCGTGTTCCTTGAGCAGTGACAGCTCCTGCCACAGGGGGGTGGACGCCGCGGCCAGGCGTATCGCCAGTGACTGCGGCCCTTGCCCGTGCAAACCCCAATCGAGGGCTGCGCGGATGTCCTCCAGGGCCCGGCCATAGCGTTCGAGCCACAGGCCGGTGGACGTTTTCTCCCAGTCGTCCTGCGCTTGTTGCATCAGCGCCAGGCAACGCTCGGCATGCCGCTCCCGCGTCCCGGGCAGGTCGGTGGTTTGCGCAAGTTTTTCCAGGGCATAGCTGCGGGTGGTATCGAGCAGTCGGTAGTAAACATCCTCGTCGCCCACCTCTACGTTCAACAAGGACTTGGCGACCAGTTGGGTGATCGAGCCGAACACCTCGCGGGGTTCGATGTGTTCGCCGACAATCACCGCCGCTGCGGACTCCAGGGTGAAACCGCCGCGAAACACACTCAGTCGGCGCAGGCAGGTCTTTTCGCAGGCGCTGAGTAGCTCGAAGCTCCAGTCCAGTGTCGCGCGCAGGGTCTGATGGCGTGCCGGGGGCATTTGGCAGGGCTGGGTCAACACCCGGAAGTTGCTTTGCAACTGCGTCAACAAGCCGGGCAATCCGAAGTTGCCCACTTGCGCCGCCGCCAGTTCGATGGCCAGTGGAATGCCATCCAGTCGGTGGCAGATGTCGATCAACAGCGGCAGCTCATCGTCCGTCAGTTCAAAGCTGTCATGGCTGGCCATGGCCCGCTCGACAAACAGTTGCAGGGCGGAAAAGGTCATGGCCTGGGCGCGGTCGAGGACGGCGATGGGCGGCGGGCAGTCGAGTGATTCCAGGCGCTGGACGAATTCGCCTTCGGCCCGCAGGCTTTCGCGGCTGGTGGCGAGAATATGCACGTGCGGCGCACTGCGCAGAATGGTTTCGCAGAGATGGGCGATGGCATCGACCAGGTGTTCGCAGTTGTCGATGACCAACAGCATTTGCCTGTCGTGCAGATAGTCGGCAAGGCCGCTCAGTGGGGCGTCGTCGTGCAGGGCCAGTTCGAGCAATGTCGCCAGATGACCGTCGATCATCAGTGGACAATTGATCGGGGCCAGGTCCAGCAGGCGAATGCCGTCCCGGTAGCGACCGATCATTTGTTCGGCGACCCGCAAGGCCACGGTGGTTTTGCCGATGCCGCCGGGACCGACGAGGGTGATGAAGCGCTGGCGTGGCAGTTGCACTACCAGATTGTCGACCAGGGTCTGCCGGCCGATCATTCGCATGCGGCGCACCGGCAGGTTATGCCGGCTCGGTGCGCAAGCCACGGGCGCTGGCGCTTGCTCGGCCTGCTTCAGTGAGTGCGGAGCGACAAAGCTGTACCCGCGCTGGGCCACGGTGACGATGTAGCGCTGGCCGGCCTGACCGTCGCCGAGTGCCTTGCGCAAGGCGGCCATGTGCACCCGCAGGTTGATGTCTTCGACCACGCTGTTGGGCCAGACCCGGGCGATCAGTTGTTGCTTGCTGACCACGTTGCCGGCGTGCTCAAGCAGGATCAACAGGATGTCCATGGCGCGCCGCCCCAGGCGCAAAGGCTGGTCGGCCTCCATCACCAGACGTTGTCCGGGGTAGACCCGGTAGGGGCCGAAATGCACAGCCTGTTCGGGGGAAAAGGTCAACGAGTCGCTCCTGCTGCATCCGTCTGGTACGCGGTTTTCGAGCATATTCCTCAAGTTTTTTAGCCAGCGCAATGCGCTGCTCGGGTGACTGTCGGGTGCGGGTGTTGACTCTAGCGTATCGGTCAAGGGGCGTCAGCCCGATGATCATTGGGCGCGACAGATGGACAGCGATAGCCGGGGCTTTTTGCGCGCCATGGAAAATTAACAACGTTTAACTCGTCCTGCGTCCGGTCTGCACTCAAAACTCTCTTCCCTGTAGGAGCGAGCTTGCTCGCGATGGTGTGTCAGCCACATGGGTGTCGACTGATACTCCATCGCGAGCAAGCTCGCTCCTACAAGGGATTTCAACCCCTCTCAAGGACAAACCAATGAGCAACGTGGTGGTGGTCTATCACAGTGGCTACGGGCACACCCGGGTCATGGCCGAAGCCGTGGCCGGTGGCGTGGAACGGCACCTGGGCAGCACCTGCCAGTTGATCCCGGTCGAAGAGGTGGACAAGCACTGGGAGCGGCTGCACAACGCCGACGCCATCATTTTCGGTGCGCCGACCTACATGGGCAGCGCCTCGGCGGCCTTCAAGGCATTCATGGAGTCCACGGCGGCGTTCTACCTGACCCAGCCCTGGCGCGACAAGCTCGCGGCGGGTTTCACCAATTCCGGCTGCCTGTGCGGCGACAAACTCAACACCTTGCTGCAAATGACAGTGTTCGCCGCCCAGCACTCGATGATCTGGGTCGGCCTCGACCTGCTGCCGGCACGCTCCAGCACCGGTGCATTCAATGGCCAACTCAATCGCCTGGGCAGCTCACTGGGCGCCATGGCTCAGTCGAATGTCGAGCAATCCCCCGACGATGCCCCTCCGCCCGAGGATCGCTGCACCGCCGCGCACCTGGGCGAGCGGGTGGCACGTCTTGCCAATCGCCTGCGCCACCGACCCGTTTGATTCACCCCCAACCCTCGTTAAGGAGGCATCACCCATGAGCACTTTCACTACCCGCGATGGCGTCGAGATTTACTACAAGGACTGGGGCACCGGTCAGCCGATTGTCTTCAGTCACGGTTGGCCGCTGAACGCCGACAGCTGGGAGTCGCAGATGATCTTCCTGGCCTCCAAGGGCTACCGGGTCATCGCCCACGACCGTCGCGGTCATGGGCGTTCCAGCCAGCCGTGGTCGGGCAATGACATGGACCATTACGCCGACGATCTGGCGCAGTTGATCGAACTGCTCGACCTGCAAAACGCTGTGCTGTTCGGTTTCTCCACCGGCGGTGGCGAGGTGGCGCGTTACATCGGTCGCCACGGCACCGGTCGCGTGGCCAAGGCCGGGCTGATTTCCGCGGTGCCACCGCTGATGCTCAAGACCGAAGCCAACCCTGGTGGTCTGCCGCTGGAAGTGTTCGATGGCATCCGTCAGGCCTCGCTGGCCGACCGTTCGCAGCTGTACATTGACCTCGCCAGCGGCCCGTTCTTTGGCTTCAACAAGCCTGACGCGAAACCGTCCCAGGGCATGATCGACTGGTTCTGGATGCAGGGCATGATGGCCGGCCACAAGAACGCCTATGACTGCATCAAGGCGTTCTCGGAAACCGACTTCACCGAAGACTTGCAGAAGTTCGACGTGCCGACGCTGGTGGTGCATGGGGACGCGGATCAGGTCGTGCCGTATGAAGCGGCGGGGGTCTCCTCCGCCAAACTGGTGAAGGGCTCGACCTTGAAGATTTACCCGGGCGCCCCTCACGGTTTGACGGACACCCATAAGGACCAGCTCAACGCTGACCTGTTGGCGTTCCTGAAAGGTTAAAAAGCCGGATCAAAGGATCGCAGGCTTCGCCAGCGCCTACAGGGTAACGTGCATACCCGAAGGCTGCGATCTTTTGCCGTTGACGGCGGTGCCGCGGACAAACTGACAGCGCCAGGCAAACGGATTGATGCCTTCGCTGCGGGTGAAGATGTGGCAGAAGTGCGCCTGATCGCAGAAGCCGCATTCGAGGCTGATCTGCGTGAGGCTGAGGTTGGTGTACTGGATCAATTGCTTGGCCAGGGCAATGCGCTGCTGGCGAATCCAGTCCTGTGGCGAGATGCCGGTGCTGCACTTGAACGCGCGGGAGAAGTGACTGCGCGACAGGGCGCAGGCCTGCGCCAGTTCAGTAACTTCCAGGCTGTCGCCCAGACGTTCGAGGATCAATTGTTTAACCAGTTTTTCGCGTTGCGGGCTGAGGCCGCCGGTGTGGGGCTTGCGAGATTCGCTGGCAAGTGCGCGGGCGGTGGTGTGCTGTGGGTAAGCCATGGCCATTGTCCGGTCGGGGAGGAAAAGCGCTGGCGCCCGGTGTGAGCGATCAGCACCGTTACTCTGGAAAAAAACAGTTCTGCGCTGAGGACTTCATTGTTGGAGTTGCCTTCAGTGGCTGACGAGTTAAACGTTGTTAATTCCATGCCCGAAGGTGTGAGCACAGCACATCGTTGCAAGTACAAGTAGCGGCGATTGGCACAAAATGCGCAGCATGGAGCGGGCCAAAACGGACCGCCGGTTGGCTTGAAAAGGTGAGCAGATGAAACGGACATGGCAGGGAACGCTGGGGACCATTGGCCTGGTTCTGATATCCGCCAGCGCGCTGGCCCAGGCGCCCGCGCAGGTGGGCACGCAAGCACCCGGTTACTTCCGGCTGGCGCTGGGGGATTACGAAGTGACGGCGCTGTTCGACGGCTACAACGACCTGTCGCCGAAGCTGTTGCAAGGCATGAGCCAGAGCCAGATCCGCGCACTGCTGGTCCGTCGTTCGATTGAAACCCCGGGTGTGCAGACCGCCTTCAACGCGTTTCTGGTCAACACCGGTAAACAACTTGTGCTGATTGATACCGGGGCAGGGCAGTGCATCGGTCCTACCGCCGGCCAGCTCCCGGCCAACCTGCAAGCGGCCGGCTACAAACCGGAGCAGGTGGACGTCATCCTGATCACTCACCTGCACCTGGATCACGTCTGCGGTCTGGTGGACGGCCAGCAGCAACCGGTGTTCGCCAACGCCACGGTGTACGCAGCCAAGGCCGAAGCCGACTATTGGCTCGACCCGCAGGCATTGGCCAAGGCACCGGAAGCGGCCAAGGGCTACTTCAAAATCGCCCGGGACTCCACCGCACCTTACGTTGCCGCCGGCCGTTTCAAGACCTTCACCCCCGGCCAGTCACCGCTGCCGGGTGTGGTCGAGGCGCAACTGGAAGCCGGGCACACGCCGGGCAGCACCACGTACCGTTTCACCTCCCAAGGGCAAAGCATCCTGTTCATGGGCGACCTGGTACACAACCTCGCCGTTCAGTTCCTGCACCCAGAGGTATCGATCGGTTTCGACGTCAACAGCCAGCAAGCGATCAACAGTCGCAACCAGGTGTTCAGTACCGCGGCCACCAGCAAGACCTGGGTGACGGCTGCGCACCTGCCGTTCCCCGGCATCGGTCATATCACCGCCCAAGGCAAGCATTTCGAGTGGGTGCCGGTGGAGTACGGGCCGTACAAACGAGCGGCGAACGTACCGTTGATCGAGTAAAGTCCACAGCTCTCGCACCTGGCCGAATACACAAGGAACCCGTGCCTATGAACCGTAACGATCTGCGTCGCGTCGACATGAACCTGCTGGTGATTTTCGAGGCCCTGATGTTCGAAAAGAACCTGACCCGAGTCGCGGAAAAACTGTTCATGGGCCAACCGGCGGTGAGCGCCGCGCTGGGGCGTTTGCGCGATCTGTTCGACGACCCGTTGCTGCTGCGCAATGGCCGCGGCATGGAACCGACGGCGCGCGCAATGGCGATTCTCAAGGAGTTGCAGCCAGCGATGGACACTATCTCCGGTGCGGTCAGCCGGGCCAAGGAATTCGATCCGGCGACCAGTTGCGATGTGTTTCGCATCGGGTTGTCGGACGATGCCGAGTTCGGTTTGTTTCCACCGTTGCTGCGTCAGTTGCAAGAGGAAGCACCGGGCATCGTCGTGGTTGTGCGGCGGGCCAATTACCTGTTGATGCCAGCGCTGTTGGCGTCGGGGGAAATTTCGGTGGGTGTGAGCTACACCACGGATCTGCCGGCCAATGCCAAGCGCAAAAAGCTGCGCGATATCCCCTGCAAAGTGCTGCGCGGCGACACCCGGCCGGGGACGCTGACCCTGGATGAGTATTGCGAGCGGCCCCATGCGATGGTGTCTTTTTCCGGCGATCTGAGTGGCAACATCGACCTGGATCTGGCGAAGGTCGGGCGTAGTCGTCGTGTGGTACTGGGGGTGCCGCAGTTCAGTGGGTTGCGGGCGTTGCTCGCCGGGACCGAGATGATTGCCACTGTGCCGGATTATGCGGCATGTGCATTGGTCGAGGGCTGTGGCTTGCGCGCTGAGGATCCACCGTTCGAAATTGAGGCGGCGCAGTTGTCGATGGCCTGGAGCGGGGTGCATGACAATGATCCGGCAGAGCGGTGGTTGCGGTCGCGGATCGGTCAGTTCATGTCTGTGGTTTTGGATGTTTCTTAGGTGTTGACCTTGGCGGGCTCTGGGCCGACCACGTTCTTGGTAGATTGAGTACGTATCCATTGCTGCGGTAACGGCGGCTGGCGGTTTCGCCCTTACGTACGGCCCCTCGCCTGGGCTCGGGGCTCCTGGGCTCCGGCATTCATCCGGTCGGCTTCGCTTCGACCTGCATGCAATGAGTTCGACTGCATCGAACGGCGCTGCGCGCCAATCCCCGGATGAATACTTCCACCCAGCCTGCCATATAGCCATCGCAACCACCTTGATGATTATTTTTTGTCGGCCATCGCTTGCGTGTCGCGGCCGATAGTTGGGCACCGTGTCCGGGCTGAGTAAACCTGACCGGAGCCTAATAATGATAAAAAAACGCTCGGCCACAGCCGGTGTCCGCCAACGGCTTCACCGGCTTGGCCACACGTGCCCGCAACCCCTTGCGCTGGCGATTCTTGCCGTACTGACGGGGCCAACCTACGCCACCACATTTGACCTCAATGAAGACTGGAGCCTGTCGACCAAGACCAGCCTGAGCCTGGGCAGCAGCTGGTCGACGCAAAACCCTGACAAGAGCCTGATGACCCGCGCCAATGCCTTGCAGGCCCAGGGTGTAAATGCCAATGGCTCCAGCGTCAGCGCCGACGACAACCGGCTGAACTTCAAGAAGGGCGACCCCATCTCGCAACTGTTCAAGGGGCTCACCGATATCAGTCTCGATGGCCAGGGCCAGGGCGCGTTCATTCGCTTCAAGTACTGGTACGACCATGCCTATGAAACCGGCAATGGCCGCTTCAAGGATTTCGACGATTCGGGCTGGGACGACCTGTCAAAATTCAAGGGATTCGAGGTGCTCGATGCCTACGTCTGGAAAGACTTCCAGGTGGCCGAACACCCGCTGAACGTAAAGGTCGGTAACCAGGTGTTGTCCTGGGGCGAAGCGCTGCTGATCCAGAACGGCATCAACGTGATCAACCCGTTGGACATCTCGGCGTTCAACCGTCCCGGCGTTGAAATCAAGGAGGGCCAGTTGCCGGTGGAGATGGTCTCCTTCAGCTTCGGCCTGACCGACACCACTAACCTCGAAGGTTTCTACCAGTACAACTGGCGCCCCAGCGTACTCGACGGTTGCGGCACCTTCTTCGCCAGCAGTGATGTGATCCAGCCGGGTTGCGGGCCGCTGTACCTGAGCCAGGTGCAGACCGATCAACTGATGCAGGCCGCTGGTTTGTTCGCCACGTCCCGGGGCAACGAATCGCCGTCCGACAACGGCCAGTTCGGCTTCGCCTTGCGCCAGATGATCCCGGCGCTCAACGATGCAGAAGCGGCGATCTACTACATCAACTATCACTCGCGGTTGCCGTATTTCACCATTAACGCCAGGAACACCGCCGTGCCCGGTACCTTCCCCGGTGGTATCCAGGGGCCGAGCTATGCGGCGGCCTTCCCGGAGAACATTCGCCTGTACGGCATCAGCCTCAACGGCGTCGAGCCTGTCACCGGGATTTCCCTGGCCGGTGAGTTGAGCTACCGGCCGAACATGCCGATCGCGATCAACGCGCCCGACGTCAACGTTGCGGTGATTTCCGGACCGGGGGGCAGTTCCTGGGTGCAGCTGCCACCCGGCTTCAGCACCACCAATGGCAGCCAGTTCGATGCGTGGGAGCGCAAGGGCGTCTGGCAGTTGACCGGTTCGGCCACCCAGGCCATCGACAACGTGCTGGGCGCCACGCGCCTGAGCCTGTTCGGTGAGGCCGGTGTCGTGCACATCGACGATCTGGGGGACGAGCGCCTGGGCCGTAACGCCGCGTTCGGCCGCAGCGCCCCGCGCAACGGCACGCTGTGCAACACGGTGGCTTCAGGTGTGACCAACCAATACTGCACCGACAAGGGGTTTGCCACCGATTGGTCGTGGGGGTATCGCCTGCGCGCCAGCCTCGAATACAGCGATGTGTTGCCAGGCATCAACCTGATTCCGGCCGTCAACTGGCGGCATGACGTCTCGGGCTATTCCTACGATCCGCAAGGGCCGTTCCAGGAAGGCCAGCAAGCGCTGGGGGTGAGCCTGACCGGCGTCTACATGAACGATTACAGCGTGGAACTGGCCTACAACACGTTCTTCGGTTCCAACGACTACAGCACCCTCGACGACCGCGATTTTGCATCCGTCAGCTTCAAGGCAGACTTCTAAGGAGAACCGTTATGCGTATGCAATTGTGCGTGCTGGCCCTGGCCTGCACCGTCGGCCTGGCCCAGGCCAAAGGCACCGATTCGGCGGCACTGGGCAAGACCCTGACCCCCATGGGCTCGGAAATGGCGGCCAATACCGACGGCAGCATTCCGGCCTGGACCGGTGGTCTGGCGAGCAACGCCGGCACCGTCGACAGCAAGGGCGGCTACAGCGATCCGTATGTCGCCGAGAAGCCGTTGTTCACCGTCACCGCGCAGAACCTGACGCAGTACCAGAAGTTTCTCAGCCCCGGGCAAATCGCGTTGTTCAAGCGTTTTCCCGACACCTACAAGATGAACATCTACCCGAGCCATCGCAGCGCCAACCTGCCCAAGGAGGTGCTGGCGGTCAGTCGTGAGAACGTCGCCAAGACCAGCATGGCCGACGGCGGCAACGGCTTGCACGACTATGCCAGGGGCATTCCGTTTCCGTTGCCCACCGAAGGCCTGGAGGTGATGTGGAACCACATGACCCGTTATCGCGGCGGCAGTTACGAGCGCATCAGCAGCGCCGCGCTGGTGCGTGAAAATGGCGCCACCAGCTACGTGCGCAACCAGTCCTTGATCAACTTTGCCGACACCGTGGGCGGGCTGGAACCGGGCTCGAACATCCTGTTCATGTTCAAGAGCCGGGTGCTGGAACCGGCGCGTCTATCCGGTGAGGCGGTGCTGGTGCACGAGCCGATCGACCAGGTCGCCGAGCCGCGTTCGGCCTGGCAATACCTGCCAGGGCAACGTCGCGTGCGCCGTGCGCCGATGATCGCCTACGACAACAGCGCCCGTTACAGCAACGGCCTGATCACCGCCGACAACATCGACGGCTACAACGGCGCGCCGGATCGTTTCGACTGGAAACTGGTGGGCAAGCAAGAGCTGTTCATCCCCTACAACAGCTACAAGATCGGCAGCCGCGACCTCAAGTACGACACCGTGATCAAGCCCAATCACGTCAATCAGGACCTGGCCCGCTACGAGAAGCATCGCGTGTGGGTGGTCGAAGCGACCCTCAAGCCCGGTGCCCGGCACATCTACGCCAAACGTCGCTTCTATGTGGACGAAGACAGCTGGCAGATCGCTCAGTCGGACCAGTACGACAGCCGCGGTGAACTGTGGCGCAGCGGTGAACTGCACGCGATCCAGCAGTACGACCACGGCTTCACCTACAACGTACTGGAAACCTCCTATGACCTGATCTCCGGACGCTACTACGCCGGCGGCCTGGCCAACGAAGAGACCGAGCCGATGCGCGTGGGCTTCGCCGCCAAGACCGACGACTACACCCCCTCGGACCTGCGGCGTTGGGCCAAATAAACCGGGAGGCACCGTAAATCCCTAGTGGGAGCGAGCTTGCTCGCGATGGCGGCGTGTCAGACGACATCAATGTTGGATGTTCCGGCTTCATTGCGAGCAAGCTCGCTCCCACAGGGATCAGTGTGTGTTGATATTTATCTACCAGGAAATCTGCCATGCGCTACTGGATATCCGCTCTGGCCCTGGGCGCGAGCCTGGGTACTGTTCACGCCGCAACCCTCGACCAACAGCAAGCCAAAGACCTGGCGCAGGAGGCCTACGTGTTCGCCTACGCCACCGTCGAACACGACAAAGTGCTCAGCGCCATCGCCGCGAAACTGCCGTTCAACCGTCTCTACAGCGAACCGCGCCTGCTCGGCCCGCAAGACAACAAAGTGGTGTCGCCCAACAACGACACCTTCTATTCCCGTGCCTTGCTGGACTTGCGCAGCGAACCTGTGGTGCTCGACGTACCGGCCGTGCAAGGTCGCTACTACAGTTTCCAGCTGGTGGACATGCGCACCGACAACCTCGACTACATCGGCACTCGTGCCACGGGTGACAAGGCGGGGCGCTACCTGATTGTGGGGCCAGACTGGAAAGGGCCCGCGCCATCGGGGTTCAGCGCGGTGATCCGCTCACCGAGCCGACTGGTCTTCCTGTTGGGACGGACCGAGGTCAAGGGCGAAGCGGATCAGAAAGATGCCGCGCAAGTGCTGAGGGGCTACGCCTTGCAACCGCTGTCCAAAGTCAATGGCAGCGCGCCCCCTGAACCCCTGGCACCGCTGCAACTGCCAGCGTACACGGACACCAGGCACGGGCCGGCGCAGGTGTTGTTCAGCACCTTCAACGCGCTGGCCCCCTTGCATCAATGGACCGCCGGCGAACAAAAGAAACTGGCCCGTTTCGCCGCCATCGGGGTGAAGCCGGGGGCCGGATTCCAGGCCCCGGCGGACTTGAACGAAGCCGTCGCGCAGGGCGCCGAAGCCGGTCGCGAACAGGTCCGCGCAGCCTCCAGCCGACTATCGGTGGAACAGCAGGGCTGGTTGCCGTCGCCGCCCAACGTCGGCAAGTTTGGTGACGATGACCTGACCCGTGCCGCAGTCGCCTGGCGCTACATCTACGCCAACGATGCGGTGGAAGCGCTGTACCCGATGGCGTTGCACGATGCAAAGGGGCAGGAACTCAATGGCCAACACGCTTATCGCCTGCATTTTCCCGCCGGGCAACTGCCGCCAGTGAATGCGTTCTGGTCACTGACCCTGTATGACGGCAAAACCCAGTTGCTGGTGGCCAACCCGATCCAGCGTTACGCCCTGGGCGACCGCAGCCCTGGTCTACAATACGATGCCGACGGCGGCTTGACCCTGATCCTGCAAGCCGATGCGCCCAAGGCTGCGCCGCAGGGCAACTGGCTGCCGACGCCGCAAGGTCCGTTCAACCTGCTGTTGCGCCTGTACCTGCCCAAGGGCGGGGCATTGGACGGGAGTTATCAGTTGCCGACGATTGCGAGGATCGAATCATGAACCTGATTTTCAGTCGCCGCCGGTTGCTGGGCGGCATGGGGGTATTGGGAGCAAGTCTGATGTTTCCACGCCAGCTGCTGGCCGGTGATTCCGATGACCCTCGGCAGATTGCCAAAGAAGCGTGGATTTACGCGTACCCCATGCTCATGCATTACCAGACCATGGAAAAACAGGCGCTCAACCCGACCGCGCCGGAGTACGTCGGCGGCTTCAACCGCTTTCGTCATTACAGCGAGTTGTTTACCCCGAACAACCGCGACATCGTCACGCCGAACAACGACACGCCGTACTCCTGGGCGTGGCTTGACCTGCGCAGCGAGCCGCAGGTGTTGAGTGTGCCGGCCGTGCCTGACGACCGCTATTACGTGCTTCAAATGGTCGACCAGTACACCCACAACTTTGCCTATGTCGGCGTGCTCAGCACCGGTCGCGATGCGGGGAATTACCTGATCGCCGGACCCCACTGGCAAGGCCCGACACCGGACGGCGTCAAGGCTGTGCTGCGCAGTGAAACCGAAATAGTCATGGTGCTTGGGAGAACGGGCCTGAAAAACGCCGGGGACCTGCCGGTAGTGCGTGCCCTGCAGCAGCAATACGGTTTGCGTTCGTTGCATGAATACATCGGCAGTGCGCCGCCTGTGCCTGCGCCAGCCATTGACTGGCGCCCCTGGAACAGCAAGACCGGGTTGGGGCTGGAGTTTATCCCGGCGCTGAACCAGGTCCTCAGCCTGTGCCCCACGCAACCGTCCGAACAAGCCTTGCACGCGCGCTTTGCACGGATCGGCATCGTGCCCGGCCAGAGTTTCGACCCGGCGACGTTGCCGCAAGCAACACGCCAGGCACTGCTCGCCGGGATTCAAGAGGCCCAGGCGCAACTGCAAACCGCGGTGAGCCAGGTACGCACCACCCTCGGGCTGTTCGGCACTCGCGAAGCGCTGAACGGCAATTACCTCAACCGCGCTGTCGCGGCGAATGTCGGCATCTACGGCAACAGCGTGGAAGAGGCCTTCTACACCGGCACTCGCCTGGATAATCAGGGGCAACCCTTGCAGGGTGGGCGAAGCTATCGCCTGCGTTTCGCAGCGGGTCAATTGCCGCCGGCCAGCGAGTTCTGGTCGCTGACGCTGTATGACTTGCCGGACCGGCAACTGGTGGCCAACCCGATCAATCGCTACTGCCTGAGCAGCCGGGATCAGTTGCAAGAAGATGCGGACGGCGGGTTGACGTTGATCCTGCAGAACGTCGCTCCGCCGGAGCAGAGCAACTGGTTGCCGACGCCTGCAAGCGGAGCGTTCACCCTGGTCCTGCGCCTGTATGGCCCCGGGCAGCAGGTGGTCAATCAACGCTGGCGAATGCCGGTGGTGGAAGTGGTGTCTGCCTGAACCGCATCGCGAGCAGGCTCGCTCCTACATTGGACCCGTGCCATTCACAAATGCTGTGAACAACCCGGCCCCCTGTGGGAGCGGGCTTGCCCGCGATGGCGGCGTGGCAGGCAGCATGGATTTTTGAGGGTGTACATATCCGTTGCTGCGGTCACGGCCACCTATGGTTCCGCTCTTACAGCGGGTCACTTGGAAAGCCCCAAGTAACCAAGGGCTCTTGCCCCTGACATTCGGTGCCTCGCCTAGGCTCGGCATGCCCTTGCTCCGGTCCTGCTCCGTGGGCCCGCCGCCATCGGCCATCCATGGCCGGCGGCGGCTAACCCGGCATCCATGCCGGGTTGCCCACTACGCAGAACCTCCACTCGGCCTCATGAGGGGGCGTGTACCGCAAAAGCGCCCGAGGCGGCCTACCGGCCGGCCTGTTTGTTGGATTCGTTTGTCTGTGATGTATCTGTTCGAATGGCAGGCCGCCATCGCGAGCAAGCCTCACAGGATAAATGCAGTACCTGTGGGAGCGGGCTTGCCCGCGAAGGGGCCGCATGATTCGACATCATCATCATTGACTGAAACACCGCTTTCGCGGGCAAGCCCGCTCCCACACTGAATCTGTCTCGTCCACAGATCCAGTGTAGGAGCGAGCCTGCTCGCGATGAAGACGCGGTTTCCCGCGTCATCCGGTCAAGGCGTGACGATATTGAACTGCGGCGCAAACGTATCGAGGCTGCTCATCAACTCCCCAAACTTCTTGCCATTGCCTTGCAACTTGATCAGACCTTTCTGGATTGCCGTCGGAATATCCAGCTGCTTGAGGCTGATCTGTTCCAGGGTGGCCTTGCTCATGGTCACGCTGGCATCTGCCTGAGCATTGAGCCCTGCACGGTGGGTCAGCACGCCATTGCGCAGGGTCAGGTTGAAGTCCTTGCTCAGGTCATCGAAGGTCCAGTTCAAGGTCAGGTCATGGCCTACGGCCTTTTCACTGTCCAGGCGCACCGCCAGGAAGTCGAAGAACATCTGCGGGCTCATCGCCCGCACCATGTCCACCGATACCGAAGTGCTCGCATGGGGTGGCACGCCGTTGCGCAGTTCCATGGCGCCGGTCAGGTACATGTTGCGCCAGGTGGCGTTTTCACTTTGATAGCCCATTTGCTCCAGGGCCTGGGCCTGGGTTTTGCGGGCGTCGCCGTTGTCCGGGTTGGCGAACAGCACCTGATTGCCCAGTTGCGCGGCCCAGCGGTATTCACCCTTGGCCATCGCCGCCTGCATTTTCTCAAGCACTGCCGCTTCGCCGCCCATGGCCTCGACCGAACGCTTGGCCGTTTCTACCGGCGGCAGCGGATTGAGGTTGGCCGGGTTACCGTCATAGAAACCCATGTAGCGCTGATACACCGCCCGGGTGTTGAAACTCAGTGAGCCGTAGTAGCCACGGGTGTACCACTTCTGGTCGAGGTCGCCGGGCAGTTTCTTGATCGAGTCGGCGATTTCCAGCGGCGTCAGGCCCTGGTTCAGCAGGTGCAGGGTGCGGTCATTGAGGAAGGCGTACATGTCGCGCTGGTCGGCGAGGAAGGTGCGGATGCGTTCGCCACCCCAGGTCGGCCAGTTGTGCTGGGCGAACAACACGTCGCTCTTGTCGCCGTAACGCGCCAGGCTGGCATCGAGGTACTGGGCCCAGGCCTTGGCGTCACGCACCTGCGCGCCGCGGGGAGTAAGGATGTTGTGCATCATTTGCGTGGCGTTTTCCGCCATGCACAAGGCGCGCAATTGCGGCAGGTACAGGTTCATCTCTGCCGGCGCCTCGGTGCCCGGGGTCAACTGGAACTCTACCTCGAGACCGGAGATGGTGCGGGTTTCCAGTTCCTTGTCGATCAGGTCGGTGGGCGGGATCAGGGTGACTGTGCCACCGCTCGGTGTGCTCTTGCCCAGGCCGGCGTCGACCTGGCCTTTTTCGCCACGGGGCAGCAGGCTACCGAACTGGAACTGTGCGCGGCGGCTCATGGCATTGCCGGCGTAGACGTTCTCGCTCATCACGTGTTCCATGAACCCGGTGGGGGCGAACACCTTGACCTTGCCGGCCTTTACGTCGGCCTCGTCAATGACCCCGCGCACGCCACCGAAGTGGTCGACGTGGGTGTGGCTGTAGATCACTGCCACCACCGGTTTGTGCGGACGGTTCTGGTAGTACAGGTCCAGTGCCGCCTTCGCGGTTTCGGCCATGGTCAGCGGGTCGATGATAATCAGCCCGTCGTCGCCTTCGATGATGGTCATGTTGGCCAGGTCGAGGCCGCGCACCTGATACAGCCGTGGGCTGACTTCGAACAATCCGGCATGGGCGCTGAGTTGGGCCAGGCGCCATAGGCTCGGGTTGACCGACTCCGGGGCCTGGTCTTTGGCGAGGAAGTCATAGGCCTGGATATCCCAGATGACCTTGCCCGAGGCGTCCTTGATCTGGCCCTTGAACGGCGCAATCAGACCCTTGGTGACCGACTCGTAGTCGGTGCGGTCGGTGAAGGGCAGTTGTTGCAGCACGGCGGCGTTACTGGCCGTGGTTTGCGGGCTCGCTGCGACCGGTCTATCGGCGGCGACCACCGATTGCGTCAGGCAGGCAGTGATCAGGCAAGCGAGCAGCCCACGAGGGCTCAAGGTGAAACGAGGCATGGCGTCTCCGTTTTTTATCGTTATGGTTAGACCAGCGTCGAGGGTAGGGCGGGGCTCGGGCGGGGCGATCATCAGCAACGGACAAAAAACATTCAGGGCCGCTATCCTTGATCCACGCCTATCCAGCAGGTTGACCCATGCTTGAAGTCCATGGTGTTTTCAAAAGCTACGCCACACCGCAGGGGCCGCTGCCGGTGCTGCAAGGCGTCGACCTGACGCTCAGGCCCGGCAGCAGCCTGGCGCTGATGGGCGAGTCGGGCAGTGGCAAAAGCACCTTGCTGCACCTGATCGCCGGGCTGGACAAGGTCGATCGCGGCAGTATCCGCAGTGGCGCGCATCGCCTGGAACAGATGAATGAACGGCAACTGGCGAACTGGCGCCGTACGGAAATCGGCCTGGTGTTCCAGCAGTTCAACTTGATCGGCAGCCTGCGGGTCGAAGACAACCTGGCGATTCAGGCGCGGCTGGCGGGGCGTCATGACCCACGCTGGCAGGCGCACCTGGTGCGACGCCTGGGCCTGGGCGAGCTGCTGCGGCGCTACCCCGAGCAACTGTCCGGTGGCCAGCAGCAACGGGTCGCGCTGGGCCGGGCGCTGGCGTCGCGTCCGCCATTGTTGCTGGCCGACGAGCCCACCGGCAGCCTCGATGAGACCACCGGCGCCGAGGTGTTGCAGTTGCTGCTGGAATTGCTCGACGACAGCCCCATCAGCCTGTTGATGGTCACCCACAGTCCCGGCGTTGCGGCACGGCTGGCGGAAAGAGCCCTGCTGTGCGGCGGTCGCCTGGCCGGCGCGGGCGAGCGCTGACATGCGCATCTTTGGCGAAACCCTGCGTGCACTGCTCAGCCACTGGCGGCAGCACCCGGTACAGTTTTTCAGTGTGTTGACCGGGTTGTGGCTGGCCACCAGCCTGTTGACCGGCGTCCAGGCGCTCAACAGCCAGGCCCGCGACAGCTATGCCCGCGCCAGTCAATTGATCGGTGGCGAACCTCAGGCCAGCCTCGGTGCGCCCAGTGGCGGCACGTTCCCCCAGCAGTGGTTTATCGATCTGCGGCGCGCGGGGTGGCCGGTATCACCGGTGCTGCAAGGCCGGGTCACGCTCAAGGGGCACGAAGAGCAGCGCTTGCAGTTGATGGGCATCGAGCCGGTGTCGCTGCCGGCGGGCGCAGCGGTGGCCGGGCAGGCCTTGGCGATTGAACAGGTGGTCGGCTTTTTCAGTCCGTCGGGCAGCACCTGGATATCGTCGCAGACCTTGCAGGCACTGGGTTTGCGCGAGGGTGACCGGCCACTGAACCTGGCGGGCGTGGCCCTGCCGCCACTGCATGTGCAGGCCGATATGGCGCCCGGCGTGCTGCTGGTGGACATCGGTTTTGCCCAGCAGATTCTGGGGTTGCCAGAGCAACTGTCGCGGCTGCTGTTACCGAAGGATTTCACCGCGCCGTTGCCGGACCCGTTCAAGGGCCAGTTGCAACTCAAGCGCGCCGGCGAAGAAAACAACCTGAGGCGCCTGACCGAAAGCTTTCACCTGAACCTCGATGCCCTGGGGGTGCTGTCGTTCGTGGTCGGCCTGTTTATCGTGCACGCCGCCATCGGGCTGGCACTGGAGCAACGGCGAAGCCTGCTCCGAACCCTGCGTGCCTGCGGTGTGAGTGCGCGAATGCTGATGGCCTGTCTTGCCGTCGAATTGGGTGGGTTGGCCCTGGTCGGTGGTGTGGCCGGTGTGGTCAGCGGCTACCTGCTGGCCGGCGTGCTGTTACCCGATGTCGCCGCCAGCCTGCGGGGCTTGTATGGCGCCGAAGTGGCGGGGCAGTTGAGCCTTGGTCTGTCGTGGTGGTTCAGCGGTATCGGTTTGAGTCTGATCGGGGCGTTGCTGGCCGGGGCCAACAGCCTGCTGCGGGCGGCGCGTCTGCCATTGCTGGCGCTGGCCGATCCGCAGGCCTGGCATCAAGCCCATGCGCGCTGGTTGCGACGCCAGGGTTGGGTGGCGGCCATGGCCGGGATGATCGCGTTGCTGGCGTTGATCTTCGGCGACAGCCTGATCAGTGGCTTCGTGTTGATGGCCGCGCTGTTGATCGGTGCCGCACTGGCCTTGCCGGTGGTGCTCAGCGCGCTGCTCAGTCTCGTTTCGCAGCGCAGTCGCTCGGTGCTCGGCCAATGGTTTATCGCCGATTGCCGCCAGCAACTGCCGACGTTGAGCCTGGCCTTGATGGCGCTGCTGTTGGCCATGGCGGCGAACATTGGTGCCGGCAGCATGACCGCAGGGTTTCGCCAGACCTTCAGCGACTGGCTCGAGCAACGGCTGACGGCCGAGCTTTACCTCAATCCACAGAACCCGGCCCAGGCTCGGGAGCTGCACAGCTGGCTCAACCAGCAGCCGCAACTGGCGGCCGTGCTGCCCAACTGGCAGGTTTCGATTCAATTGCAGGGCTGGCCGACGGACCTGTCCGGGATCATCGACCACCCGACCTACCGCCAGCACTGGCCGCTGCTCGAAGCCTTGGGCGACAACCCTTGGGAGCGACTGGCCAAGGACGATGCGGTGATGCTCAGCGAACAACTGGCCCGGCGTCTGCGAGTGCAACTGGGCGAACACCTGACGCTGGCGACGCCCACTGGCCCGTGGTCGCCACG
This sequence comes from Pseudomonas sp. EU05-FHT14B02, assembly GCF_058791055.1. NCBI lineage: Bacteria > Pseudomonadati > Pseudomonadota > Gammaproteobacteria > Pseudomonadales > Pseudomonadaceae > Pseudomonas > Pseudomonas sp. EU05-FHT14B02. The sequence continues at coordinate 30,594 of NZ_JBYTDD010000018.1, forward strand.
GATCGTCGGGATCTACGCCGACTACGGCAATCCCAAGGGCCACATTCTGGTGAACATCCGCCATCTGTTGCGCGGTTGGCCGCAACTGACTCCGAACCGCTTCAACCTGCGCATCGAACCGGCGTCGATCCCGGCGTTCGTCATGGCATTGCAGGCGCGTTTTACCCTGGACGACAGCCGCATCGTCGATCAGGCGCGGCTCAAGGGCTGGTCCACGCAAGTCTTCGAACGCACCTTCGCCGCCACCGCCGCGCTCAATAGCCTGACGCTGTGCGTGGCGGGGGTGGCGCTGTTCATCAGCCTGTTGACCCAAAGCCAGAGCCGTCTCGGGCAACTTGCGCCGCTGTGGGCGTTGGGTGTGACGCGTCGGCATTTGATGTTGCTCAATCTCGGGCAAACCTGGCTGTTGGCGATACTGACCCTGGTGCTGGCGTTGCCGCTGGGCATCGCCCTGGCGTGGTGCCTGGACGCGGTGATCAACGTGCAGGCCTTTGGCTGGCGACTGCCGTTGCGAGTGTTTCCATTGCAACTGTTGCAATTGATGGGGCTGGCGCTGGTGGCGACGTTACTGGCCTCGGCCTGGCCGTTGTACCGTTTGTACCGCACGCAACCGGCGGACCTGCTGCGGACGTTTGCCCATGAAGATTAAAGTCGGCGTGTTGCTCCTGGGGCTGCTGGCGAGCGGTTGCGATCAACCGGCACCGGTCGAAAAGGGCTTTGCCGGGCTAGGCAATCAGGCCGCTGCGTTCACCCCGGTGGTTCCCGGCCGGATGTTCAGCTTCCCGGCGGATCATGGCTCGCACGACGGCTTTCGCATCGAATGGTGGTACGTCACGGCCAACCTGAAGGACGATCAGGGGCATGAGTTTGGCGCGCAATGGACCTTGTTCCGCAGTGCCTTGAAAGCCACCCCCGAGGTACTGGGCTGGCAGAGTCAGACGATCTGGCTGGGCCACGCGGCGGTGACATCGGCGACGGCGCATCACGCGGCCGAACGTTATGCCCGTGGCGGCGTCGGTCAAGCCGGTGTCAGCGTCGTGCCGTTCAACGCGTGGATCGACGACTGGCAATTGAGTAGCCAGGCGACTGCCGACGACCCGTTGGCCGACCTGCAGCTCAGTGCCAGCGACCGCCGTTTCAGCTACCAGCTGCGGTTGACTTCGACAGGTCCGCTGGTGCTTCAGGGTGACCGGGGCTTCAGCCAGAAATCCGAACAGGGTCAGGCCTCTTATTACTACAGCCAGCCGTTTTTCCAGGCCAGCGGCACCCTGGACATCGACGGCAAGACCTTTCAGGTCAGTGGCCCGGCCTGGCTCGACCGGGAATGGAGCAGCCAGCCCCTGACGAGCAACCAGACCGGTTGGGACTGGTTCTCCCTGCATCTGGACAGCGGCGAGCAGGTGATGCTGTATCGCATGCGGCAAAAGGACGGCAAACCTTACCTCACCGGCACCTGGATCGACGCCCGGGGTCAGACACAATTGCTGCACGCCCGCGACATCAGCCTCACGCCGCAAGACACCGCCCGGGTGGCCGGGCGTGAGATGCCCATTCGTTGGTCGATCAAAATCCCTGCCAGACACCTCGATATAACCATTGCCGCGCTCAATCCCCAAGCCTGGATGGACTTGCGCATTCCATATTGGGAAGGCCCGGTGCGCCTCAGTGGCAGCCATGCAGGGCAGGGTTATCTGGAAATGACCGGGTACTAGGCGCTCGTGTCAGGAAAATCACCGCTGCGGCGCGACCACTCGCTCAACAGCGTCTATGCTCACTCGCACACATGGCGTTGAGCCCGGTTTCAACGCCGTCTGTTGCCATCTATCACAGGAAATGTTCTGCCTATGAAACGCCACGCACTGAGCAAAGCCATCACCCTCGCAACCTTGCTGTCTGTCGCCAGTTTTGGCGCGGTTGCCGCCGAACTCCCGTTGTCCGAAGTTATGGTGGTTGACCAGGTCACCACCAAAGTCGTTTCGGTAGATACCGCGAACCGTTCCGTGGTCCTTAAAGGCCCGCAGGGTAATGAGTTCCCTGTGCAGTTGACCGACAAGGCGAAAAACCTCGACAACCTCAAGGCTGGCGATACGGTCGAGATCAGGGTTACCAGCGCCGTTGCAGCCTTCCTCGACACCGATGTCGACAAAGGCCTGCCCGGCACCGCCGAAGCCACCGGCGAAATGCGCACAGCGCCAGGTAGCCCCAACCCCGGCGGCGAAGCTTACCGTCAGGTGAAAGTGCAGCTGAAAATCACCAGCATTGACCTGAAGAAAAACCAGGTGACCTTCGAAAACCCGGAAGGCAAGTCCAAGACCGTCGACGTCAAACGACCTGAAGTCCAGGCCAAACTCAAGGACTTGAAAGTCGGACAAAGCGTCAACGTGGTTTATACCGACATATTGACGGTGACCAGCAAGCACTAATATTGAGTACTGGCGTTATACGGGCCGATTGTTTTTGTGCAAGTTTTGTATAGGAATAATCAGCTCGTAATGGTCGAACTGGTGAGTTTTAGATGTCGTGTTGCATAGTATTTAAATCGACATGTTGTTAAACATTGTGTCGATAAATTTCATTTTTGCGTACGGACATATTAATCCGCTTCTACTAAAATACGTTCCGTTCGCCCAGTGTCAGGGCTCTTTACCAGTGCATGGATTGCCGAGGCCATTGCACTGGGCGAACACTTTATTAGCGGTATAGAAAATTTCGGATATAAAAAACGGGCGACCAGTAGGTCGCCCGTTTTTATTGAGTTGTGACAAATCATTCAGTCATGTTTTTTATTGACTTGAAGCAACATCGGCCAACGCGGCGAAACACTGTTCGATCGAACGCCGCTGGCTCTCGGCGTACAGCCCCAGTTCATCGATCGTCGGCCGACCCAGGGCCTTTTCGAACGCTTGCTGATTGGAGTGCACACCGTAACGGGCCTGCGCCGCGTCCCCAAGGTTCGACTGGAAAATCCCCGCCGCGCTGACCGGCAGGAAGTCTTCGTACACCAGCGGTTCAACCCGCAGGTAACCGTCGCTGAGCAGATCTTCCAGGGGTGCGTTTTTCAGGTCGCCCGCCGCCAGGCCCTTTTCTGTCACGAAGTAGCGGAAGTAAGCCAGGCCCTGTTGGCGCATGCCTTCCCAGGTGTCAGGGAACTCGCTGAAATGCTGCGCCATCAGGGCGTTATAGCGCGCGGCGTTGGCTTCGTTGGGGAAGTCCTTGAGTTCGTCCCGCGCGGCATTGAGCAAACTGTCGTAGAGTGCGCGGCCTTTGGGCGTGAGGGCGGCGCCGCGCTGTTCGATCTCGCCGAACCGGGCACTGTGGCTGCCGCGAGCCTCGCTTTGATCGGTGAAGGCAATCGGCTCGTCGAGGGCCTTGAAGCTGGTCTGGCGCAGCAGGATCGGGCACTGGCGCCGGGGCGGGCCTTCGATCACCGCTTTGGGGGTGATGCCATGGGCCGGCATTTGCGCCTGGACGATGTCAATGTCCAGGGTCCGTGGTGTCAGGTGGTTGATGTGCGGGCCCTTGAACGCCACCACGTCGGCGATCAGACGATGCTGGGCGCTGAGCTGTTGATACTGATCGGCGGTGACGGTGGCGCTGTGGTGCCAGCGAAACGTTTCCAGGGCTTGCTCGACGAACTCCAGAGCTTCCTGTTCGGTCAGGCCACCCCGGGATTCGGCACGCTCGATGAGCGAGAGGGCCGCGGGGGTGAAGATCGAGCGCCGGTCGAGCATTGACTGGGCAAACGCTCGCAGCTCCAGGTCTTCGATCAATTCCAGGCGCAACAGCGAGGTGAACACCCGGAACGGGCTAACCTGCAATGACGCTTCGTGCACCGCGCGAAAAGCCGTGGAATGCACCGGCACGCCGGCCGGTGTCAGGTCGTAGTAACCCACCGGTTGCATGCCCATCACCGCGAACAGGCGGGCGAGGGTCGCCAGTTCATCGGCCGTACCGACACGGATCGCCCCATGTCGCTCCAGGTCCAGGCGTTCGATTTCGCCGGTGCTCTTGAGCTGTAGCAGGAGTTGCGGATCGCTTTCCAGCACGTGACGGTTAGTCTGTTCCACCAGTTCCATCAACGCGCCGTACAACGGCACTTCCTCGCGGTACATGTCGGACATCGCTTTGGAGAAGCGTTGGCGGATCAGGTCAGGGCTGACGAAATTCGGGTGGTTCATGAACAGGATTCCTGGCGCGGTGACGTAAAGGATGGACGAAAGATCGCAGCCTTCAGCGACGCCGACAAACGAAGTTTCTGACGAACTTCATTCTGCTAAGGACTGCTAGGGGGCGTTCTCAATTAGTTTCCCTACTGCGCCGGGTCTGCTGTTGTGCAGGGCAAGGCGCGAGAAGCGCAGTTTGGTCATTCCAAATCAGCTTCGAGCAACACAGCCCTGCACAACAGCAGACCCGGCCCTTCGGGTTGTGCCTTAAAGCTGGCCATGCTGCGTTGCAGGCCTTGGAAAGGGAACAACCATTCCCCGCGGCCTACGCCTTGCCTGGCCAGCTTTAAGGCGACAACGCGGTGGGGAAACTAATTGAGAACGCCCCCCCTAATGCAGTCGTTGATCCTGTGGGCTCTCCGAGCGCAGCGATGCCAAAAACTCGCGATACAGGCGCGCCGACCCGTATGGCGCTTCCACCATGGGCATGTGCCCGATGGCGTCCCAGATATGCACGCGCAGGTCGGCGATGCCCTTGCTCCAGACCGCCACGCTGCTGACGTCGATCAGTCGGTCCTTGCGCCCCCACAACAACAACGCCGGGGCGGTGATGTCGGGCAGGTGTGGTTCCATCGGCGGGCTGGCACGGAATTCGCGGAAGATCTCCTCCAGCTCTTCGCGGGACTGTTCATAGCGCTGGGCGACGGCATCGAGCACCAGCTTCGGTACCCAGGGGGGCGAAGCCATGGTCATGGCGTAGAAACGCCGGAATTCTTCGCGCGAATGGATCAGAAACGGGTTGTGGCCCTTGGCCAAATGCCGCTCAAGGTCACTAGGCTCGGGGGCGGTGACTCCGGCCGGATCGAACAGGGCCACGGACACAATGCGTTCCGGGTAGGTGGCCGCGAGCCACGCCGCCATGTAGCCGCCCATGGAATTGCCGATGACATGGACTTTCTCCACCCCACAAACGTCCAGCAGCTGGATCATGCGTTTGGCCTGCAGCGGGATGTCGTAGCCGCCGCCTGCCTTGAAGCCGGTTTCGCCATGGCCGGCGATGTCCGGGATGATCACCCGATGGCTGTCGACAAAGTGCCGGGCGAAACGCAGCCAGAGGTTTTTGTCGGCGCTGAAGCCATGGAGCATCAGCACACTGCTGGTGGCCTCGTACGGCCCGCCTTGCCAGGTCGAGACGGTCATTTCGGGGATGGGCACGACGATCTTGTGCAGCCGGTACAACTTGGCCTCGGCCGCCATGCTCAAGTCATAGAGCCAGTAGCCGATGGCCGGGTAGGTCAGCCAGCTCCAGGCAACGAACACTGCGAGAACGACGAACAACAAAAGCATCACGCGTCTCCCTCTATCTGCTCAGGACAAAATGTGATCGGCGGGTTTCAGCGCTCGGGTCAAGCGATGAAAGCTGAAACTGAATCCCGGAAACATGGCAATCACATGACCGCTCTTGCTTTGATACCAACTGTGGCAACCACCGGATTTCCACACGGTGCGTTCCATTTCCCGGTGGATCATTTCAGTGTAGGTACGTTCCGCCTCATGGCGAACTTCGATGCTGCGTAAACCTTGAGTCTTCAAGGTGCGAATGCAATCGAGGATGTAATTCATCTGGGATTCGATGATGAATAGCGCCGAGGTGTGACCGATCCCGGTGTTCGGTCCGGTGACAATGAACAGGTTGGGAAAATCGGGCAGGGCGGTGCCGAGGTAGGCCCGTGGGTACTGGGCCCAGACCTCCTTGAGACGGGTGCCTTTTTTGCCCGTTACCGGGTAGGAAATCACCCCGTCGGTGGCATCGTAGCCAGTGGACCAGACGATCAGGTCCAGGTCGATGTGCTGGCCGTCCAGTGTAACGATACCGGTCTCGTCGATGGACGCGATGCCTTGCTCGCGGCTGTGAAGCGTCACGTTGTCGCGCGCCAGTGCCGGGTACAGCGTGCTGGACAGAATCACCCGTTTGCAGCCGATGGTGTAGTCCGGCGTCAGTTGGCGCCGCAGTTCGGCATCCGGCACCTGGCGTTTGAGAAAACGCAGGGCCTGGCGCTGAACCATGTGCACCGCCGGTTTCGAATACTTGAAGGCAATCACCCGGGTTTCGAATTGCCAGTAGATCCCCCAGCGCAGCAGCTTGTAGGCCGGCTTGAACCCCAGCAGCCAGCGCTGTAAACGGCCAAAGCTGCGGTCAGCCCGGGGCAGGACCCAGTGGGGCGTGCGCTGGAATACATGCAAGTGCCCGACGTCCGGGGCGATGGCCGGAATGACCTGGGCCGCACTGGCGCCGCTGCCGACGATGGCCACGCGTTTTTGCCGGTAGTCGTAGTGATGATCCCAGTTGTTGGTGTGAAACGTTTTACCTTGAAAACGCTCCTGTCCGTCGAAACGCGGAACAACCGGTTGACTCAGCGGCCCGGTCGCGTTGATCAGGAACTGCGCGCAAAATGTGCCTTTGCTGGCGGTGTACACCGTCCAGCGTTTGTGGGTGTCGTCCCATTCGACGCGCTCGACATTGGCGCCCAGTTCCACTTTGTCCCGCAAGCCGAAGTGCTCCACCACGTGGCGAGTGTAACGGTGCAGTTCGGCCTGTTCGGCGAACATTTGCGTCCAGCGATACGGAGCAAAAGACAGAGAGTACAGCGGCGAGGGCACGTCGACTGCCGCACCGGGGTAGGTGTTCTGGCACCAGGTGCCGCCGAAGAAATCACGCCGCTCCAGCAGTCGAAAATCGTCGATGCCGGCCTTGAGCAAATTGATTGCTGCACATTGGCCGCCAAACCCGCTGCCGATGATCAATACTTGAAAGGTCTGCATGGGCCTCCTCTTATGCTAATTGATCAACCCCTTCTTTCATGTATAGCCGTTTATGGGGTGAGGCTTTTGCTTTTATGTGAGTCTGATGTCGCGATTTTCAGCCCGTTAGTCGGTGATGGCTATTTAATGTCGCCCTGATAGACTCCAGCGCATAGGCTCAGGCTGTAATCGCATTCCGTGGAGTGGCACAGAGGTCCTATGGCAAAAACGGGAGGAAAGGGATTTTCATTGGCCAGGAGGCTCTATACATCGCGGATCCTGGGGTTGGCCCTGGGGCTGGTGTGCGTGAGCGCGGCAATGTATCCACTCGATCCTGCACCTTGGGTCTGGGGCTTCATGTGGTTCAATGGCCTGGTCTGGCCGCACCTGGCTTACCAATGGGCGCGCAGGGCCAAGACGCCCTATCATGCCGAATACCGCAATCTGCTGATCGATGCCTTTCTCGGCGGCTTCTGGATTGCCGCGATGCAATTCAATCCCCTGCCCAGCGCGACCACCATTTCCATGATGGCCATGAACAACGTGGCCATAGGCGGCTTGCGCTTTCTGCTGGCCGGGACAGCCGCGCAAATCCTGGGCGTGAGCGTTGGCCTGCTGATTTTCGCCCCGACGTTCATTCCTGCCACCAGCGCGGTGCAGCTCTATGCCTGTTTGCCGTTGCTGTGCCTGTATCCGCTGGCGCTGGGCTGGATCTGCTTCCGCCAGGCCCATACTCTGGGCTGTCAGAAGCGTGAACTGCTGGCACTGAGCCGCACCGACAGCCTGACAGGCCTGCTGAACCATGGTGCCTGGAAGGACCAGCTCGAAGTCGAGTTCCAGCGTTGCAATAGCCAGCAAAAAGGCGGAGCGATCGCCCTGATCGACATCGACCATTTCAAAGCCATCAACGACACCTACGGCCATGTTGCCGGCGACATCGTCTTGCGTCAGTTGAGCAAAATGCTCAAGCAGAACCTGCGAGCGACCGATGTGGCTGGGCGCTACGGCGGCGACGAGTTCTGCGTGATCCTTCCGGACCTGCCCCTGAACCGCGCCGCCGCCATCATGGATACCCTGCGTGCTCGCTTCGCCATCTTGGGCTACGAGCAGAACCCGGCGCTGAAAGTCAGCCTGAGCATCGGCCTGGCGTCATTCAATCCGGCCCATGCCGACGCGATGCTTTGGCTCAATGATGCCGATCATGCGTTGTACGAAGCCAAGACCACCGGGCGTAATCGGGTGATCTGCTGCAGTAACGGGAAACCCCATCGCGAACTGCTCGACTCGGTGTGACCCTTCACCGCAAAACCTGTGGGAGCGAGCCTGCTCGCGATGGCGACGGGGCGGTTTAAACCGTCATTCCTTCACGCTCATGAACTCCTCCGCGAAGCGGATGTATTCCTCGGGTTGCGTATAGGTGTGCGTCAGCTCGGTGGCGCTCAGGTCCGACGTCTGGGTGAGGATCTGGCGTTGTTCGCGCAGGCTGTCGTAGGTCGCCTTGATCGCGGCGAAGTACGCGCCATGGCCGTCGATGGTCACGCGCACACCCAGTTCGGCCAGGCGTTTGTCATCGCGCAGCAGCGGGTTGCCATAGGTCACCAGCATCAGCGGCACACTCAGGTGCTCGGCGATCTGCTCCAGATGGTCGAAGTCCTTGATGCCCACCATGCAGATCCCGTCGGCGCCGGCGCTCTGGTATTGCCGGGTGCGGCTGATGATTTCCTGCACCGGCAGAATCCCGGCATGGGTGCGGGCGATGATTGCCATTTCCGAATCGCAGCGGGCTTCGAGCGCCGCGCGGATCTTGCCGACGCCTTCGGCGACCGTGATCAGGTCGGTGGATTTACGGCCGAACTGCGCGGGCAGCAGGGTGTCTTCGATGGTCAGCGCAGCCACGCCCGCACGTTCGAGTTCGACGATGGTGCGCATGACGTTGAGCGCGTTGCCGTAGCCGTGGTCGGCGTCGGCAATCACCGGCAACTGGGCGACACGGCCGATGCGGGTGGCCTGTTCAGCGAATTCGCTGAGGGTGATCAGGGCAAAGTCAGGGGCGCCCAGCACTTGCAGCGATGCGACCGACCCCCCGAGGATCCCGACTTCGAAGCCCAGATCGGCGGCGATGCGAGCCGACATCGGGTCGAAAACCGAGGCCGTGTGGTAGCAGGTGTTGGAGGCGAACAGTTGGCGAAAATTGCGGCGCAAATCTTGATGGGAAAGCCTGGACATATGAGTTCCACCAATGGAATGGAAGGGCTTGAGCAAAAGTGTCAACGCCGAAGGAATAAAAGGCTATCACGCGCGCAAGGGGAGAATGATGACGAATTTGCTGGGTCAGGCCGATTGACATCGCCGCGATGGAACTGATAGGTCACGCCGCCACGGCCTGTTGCCGTTGGTCAAGCAGCGGCACGGCGCGCACCGAGTCTCCGGGTTGCAGCTGCAGGCGCTTGGCGGTCAGGCGATCAACCACCAGACTGTGGCCTACCTGTCGGGCCGGGGCACAGGTAATGCGACAGTTTTCCAGGCGGCGGTTGTGAATCAGCCAGAGGGGCGCTTTATCGTCCGGTGAGCCGATGGCCAATGACAGCGGTCGGCTGTCGCGCACGGTGCGGATCCCGGAAACCGGGGCTTCGATGACCGGTCCGCCGTCGAAGATATCGATGTAACCCTGGTGGGCAAAGCCCTCGGCGCTGAGGATTTTCAGGGCCGGTTCGGTATTGGGGTGGGCCTTGCCGATCACCGCCTGGGCCTGTTCGGTAAGCAGGCAGGTGTACAGCGGCTGGCGCGGCATCAGTTCGGCGATGAACGATTTGTTGCCCAGCCCGGACAAGTGATCGGCGTGGCTGAAATCCATCTTGAAAAAGTGCCGGCCAAGGCTGTCCCAGAACGGCGAGCCGCCTCGTTCGTCGGCACTGCCGCGTAATTCGGCGATGAGCCGGTTGCCGAACAGCTGGGTAAACTCGGCCACAAACAACAAGCGCCCGAGGGAAAGCAAACGGCCGTTGCTGCCCTGACGCTGATCGGGGCGCAGGTACAACGAGCAGACTTCCGATTGCCCGGTCAATTCATTGCTCAGGAACAGGGTCTGGATCTGGCGCTGGATACCCAGGTCCGCCGAAGCGCTGACCGTCAGTCCGACCCGGTAGTTGTACCAGGGCTCGCGCAGACCAACGCCCCCCGTCAGGGCGCTGACGCCCACCACTTGCTGCTCGTCATCCTCGAGCACGAACAGGTAATCGGCATCGGCCCGGTCGACCTGTCCGGCGAAGGTGCGTTGGGCCCAGCGAATCCGATAGGCCAGGCGTTCTTCATCGGCCGGCAGGCTGGTAAGCCCCGGAATGGCCTGCCGCACCAGCGTGAACAAGGCGGGCAGGTCGGTGATCTGGACCGGGCGGACAATCATGGGGCGGTTCCTTGTGCGCGGGTGCTCGGGCGTTGAATCTGGCGGGTGTTCACAGGGCCACCAGCCTGACGGGGCTGCCCTCGGTCACCTTCAGCGCCGTGCACATGGCGGCGTCAAGGGTCACGGGTTGTCCGGGGAGGTAATCAAGATCGGCGACGATGGCTCGGTAATCCTTCAAGGACTCGTTGCTCACCAGAAAGCTGCCGCGGGTGTCGATCACCGGGCCAGGCTGCGTTATGCCGCACTGGCTGTGAGCGATGGAGCGAATACCCGAGGTGCGCGCATAGAGCGTCGGGCCTCCATCGAACAGATCGATGTAACTGTTGGTCTCGAAGCCTTCCCGTTCGAGGATATCGAAGGCTTCCTGGCCATCGGGGTGGATGCTGCCGATGCAGTCCTGTGCCGCCTGGGGCAGCATGGGCACGTAGATCGGATACTGCGGCATCAGCTCGGCGAGAAAGGTGCGGCTCTGCAGACCGCAAAGCCGTTCGGCCTCGGCGTAGGGCAAGTCGAAGAAATGCTTGCCCACGGCGTCCCAAAATGGCGAGTGGCCTTCGTCACTGCTGTAACCGACGATCTCGGTGATCACCGTTTCGGAAAAACGCCGGGCGTGGGCGGCGATAAACAACAGGCGCGCCCGCGACAGCAGTTCGGAATGCGCGCTGCGCACTCTCGCGGCATCGATATGGAAGCCCCGCAGCAAGGTGTGGCCACTGAGGTCGTGACACAACGACAGGGCCGGTACGCCGTGCTCGATGTTCAGTTCCCGCGAGGAACTGGTGAAGTGCCGGTTGCGCAGGCTGTAGAACGGCTCGTTGTAACCCGCCGTGGCGAGGATTTCCGAGCAGCCGGCCAGGTGCCGTGTCGTCAGGTCTTCGAGTACAAAGAAATAGTTTTCCGGGCCATGAGCCTGCACATCCTTTTCGAACGAGGCACAGGAATCGAGGATTTTTCCGCGCAACCGTTCGCTATCGTCGGGCAGGGACGTGACGCCCACGAGGCTTTCACGGGCCAGCCTCTGCAACTGGGGCAGGTCGGCCAACTCGACTGGACGCAAGACCAGCATGGAGACACTCCTGTATCAAACGATTCGGCGGCTTGAGCCGAACCTGACTATCACTGTCGGTTTTTCCACACATTAAATCGGTGGTCATCTGAACGTTGTCAGGCGCCACGATTTTTCTTATCGGATGTTTATTGGGATGGACCGCATTAAACGAGGAGCAGGCGGTTCGGTCGGAGGTGGTGCCTGGGCAGGCGCTTGGATCGGGTATTCGAGTAAAGGCATCCGGGCTCCTGCTGGATGGGTGTGGCACGTGTTTTAACAATCCGTTGAAAGGAGTATTTAATCATCGCGTACTGCCTGTCTAGTGAATTTTCGCGTGGTCTGCTCGTGCCCGGAAAAGGTGCGGAGTGCCTGTACTATGGGGCTACGCCGATGTCGTAAAATGTTGTAGGCGATTGCCTGCATTGTGGTCAGCCATGACAGAAAATCACGCAGGAAATGACTGAAGGAATCCGTTTCAAGCAGGAAAATTAAACACCACCCGGGCCAGCTTTCTTGCGGCACAATTGCGCGATGGCGGTCACCTGACGCCGTCGTTCCTTTCCATCCCTGGAGTGATTGCTGGTGCAGGCAACCCGTTTAACCCTGATTTGCCACGCTCGAACCGTCGCACAGAAATTGGCGCGCTTTCCTCTGGACGAGCCTCTGGAGATGGATTGGCAAGCGCTCAGGCTGTCCCGTCGCAATCAGTTCAAGGGCGCTCCATGCCTTGTCTGTGCTCCGGAGTTGCGCGCCCGGCAAACCGCTGAACTGTTCGCCAACGCGCCGCAGATTGTCGACGCCTTGAGGGACTGCGATTTCGGGCGCTGGAGTGGTGAGCGCATCGGCGATCTGCAAAAAACCGAAGCCCAGGCGCTCCAGCATTGGCTGGACGACCCGGCTTTGGCCCCCCACGGTGGTGAGTCGCTGGTGCAACTGGGCGAGCGGGTGGGCGCCTGGCTGACAACCTTGCAATCGACGCCGGGGCACATCGTTGCCGTTACTCATCCCTTTGTCATCCGCGCCGCGCTGACGCAAGTGTTGCAGGGGGGCGCGTCCAACCTGATCGACGTCGAACCCCTGTCGGCCGTCGAGTTGAGGTTCCATGACCGCTGGCGGCTGCGCTTTCCGGGCATCGATACCGAGGGCCTGCTGTGATGAAAAAACTCCTGGTCATCGGGATCGGTGCCGGCAACCCCGACTACATCACGATGCAGGCCGTGAAGGCGCTGAATCAGGTCGATGTTTTTTTTCTCATGGACAAGGGCCAGAGCAAAGACAAACTCATCGATCTGCGCCGCGAAATCTGCGAGCGCTACATCACCGGCCACGATTACCGTTTTGTCGAAGCCCACAGCCCCGAGCGTGAGCGCGGTGAGGTGGACTACAAGACCAGTGTCGACGACTTGAACCTGGCGAAACAACAGACCTTTGAACGGCTGATCAATGAAGAGTTATCCGACAGCCAGTGTGGTGGTTTTCTGGTGTGGGGCGACCCTGCGCTGTACGACAGCACCATCCGTATCCTTCGGTCGATCCAGGCCTCGGGCGCCTGTGGGTTCGAGTTCGAAGTGATTCCCGGGATTACCAGCGTCCAGGCATTGGCGGCACAACACAAGGTGCCGCTCAACCGGATTGGCCGCTCCGTTGAAATCACCACCGGCCGGCGCCTGGCGGCAGGGCAGGTGAGCGATGCCGACAGCCTGGTGGTGATGCTCGATGCCCAGGATGCTTTCCATCAGGTGGTGGATCAGGACACCGAGATTTACTGGGGGGCCTATCTGGGGACGCCGGATGAAATCCTGATCAGCGGCAAGCTCAAGGATGTTGCGGATGAAATCGAACGGGTGCGCAAGGCGGCGCGGTTGACCAATGGCTGGATCATGGATACCTATCTGCTGCGAAAACCCTGATCAGTCGTTGACCGGGCCGACGCCTTCGCGAACAAGCCCGGTCCCACAGTGGATTTTCAGTGTTCACACCATCGGTGTGGGAACGAGCCTGCTCGCGATGGAGCCTTGAAGGTCAACCGAAGGTAAAGTGGTAACCCCACGCCCAAACCGCTCCCGATATACCGAAGGCGGCACGCCAACCACCGTTCGAAACGCCACCCGGAAACTTTCCACCGAGCGATAACCACAGCGTTCGGCAATCTGCTCGGTGTTCTGGTCGCTGCTTTCCAGCAGTTCACGGGCCCGGCCCAGACGTTCGTGCTGCAACCAGGTTTTCGGTGACTGGCCGCTGGCTTCGGTGAAGCGGCGCAGGAAGGTGCGTTCACTCATCGCGGCCTCGCTGGCCAGGTCGCGCACCTCCAGCGGCTCGTGCAAACGCTCACGTGCCCACTGCATGACGCGGGAAAGATCGCTGCGCGGTGCAGGACTGACCGGCGTCGGAATGAATTGCGCCTGGCCACCGCTGCGTTGCGGCGACATGACCAGGCGTCGCGCCACGGAGTTGGCCACCTGGGTGCCGAAATCCCGCGCCACCAGGTGCAGACAGGCATCGATGCCTGCCGCGCTGCCGGCGGAGGTGATCAATTGGCCTGAATCGACATACAGCACGTCCGGGTCCACGAGGATGCCGGGAAACCGCTCGGCCAGTTCCGAGGTATAGCGCCAGTGCGTGGTCGCACCGTGCCCATCGAGCAACCCGGTGGCGGCGAGGACGAAAACACCGGAGCAGATCGACAGCAACCGCGCCCCCCGGGCATGGGCCTGGCGCAAAGCAGCGATCAGTTCTGCTGGCACCGTGGCGCTGCGGTCGCGCCAACCGGGAATGATGATGGTGCGGGCATCGGCGAGCAATTCCATGCCGCCATCGGCCAGTACCAGGATGCCGCCCATGGCCCGCATCGGACCTTGATCGACCGCGACGATACGATGCTCGTACCACGGGAAATCGAATTCAGGTCGTGGCAGGCCGAAGATCTCCACGGCAATGCCGAACTCGAACGTGCACAGGCCGTCGTAGGCCAGAATCGCGACCATTCCTGGGGTGGGCTGCATTTGGCGGAAAATTCCCGGTGAGTGTCTTGTGCGCCACTGTAGCCGCAAGTGGCTGGCGGATAAAGTCTTTCCACACCCACCACCTCTTTGGAGTACAGCCCATGACCAGCCTGGTTCGCGAAATTCCCGCCGCCCCATCGGCCATCGCCCTGATGCATTTCAGTAACCGTCTGACGTTCGAAACCGATTGTTCCGACGTCTACGGCAGCCAGCAGGCTGACGAAGTCGATTTCATTCTGGTGGATGTTCGGGGTCCGCTGGCGTTCGAACGCGGGCATGTACCGGGAGCGATCAATATTCCCCGGCGCTTGCTGAGCGCCGAGGCTTTGGCGGGTTATCCGAAACACAGTCTGTTTGTGGTCTATTGCGCCGGGCCTCACTGCAACGGCGCCAACAAGGCGGCGGTGAAGCTGGCGGCCCTGGGTTATCCGGTGAAGGAGATGATTGGCGGCGTGACCGGATGGCTGGATGAAGGGTTTGAGTTGAGCGTCGAGGTGCAACGGCCGGCGAATGCCGCGATCGGTTGCGAATGCTGATCTTCAAGCGCCATTGATCAGTGTGGCTTGGAGGCCGCCCACCACTCATCCAGTGTTGCCTGCAACCACGTAAACACGTCGGCGTAGGCAGCACCGTCCTGCGGCCCCCGTGGCAACGGTGACTCATCGCCAAAATGCGCATTGAGCAGGGTCACCGACTCGGCGTTCCACTCCGGATGAAACTGCAACCCCAGCCGCGCCGGCCCGGCGCGGTACATCTGCTGCACACAGTGCTCGCTGCTGGCCAACAGTTGCGCGGCAGGCGGCAGGTCGATGGCGTCTTCGTGCCACTCCAGCACTTTCAGCGTTTTCCCATCGATAAAGGTCACGGTGGTCCATCCGGTTTCGGTCCGGTCCATCCGCCGTACATTCCCGCCCAGGCTCAGCGCCAGCAACTGTGCCCCCAGGCATATGGCGAACACGGCCGCGTCCTGATCCAGCGTGCCTCTGAGCCATTGCCGTTCGGCTTCCAGCCAGGCCGGGCCGGCATTGGATTCATAAGGCCCGCCCAACAGGATCACGGGATCGGCGCTGACGGGCGGCAATTGGTCGAGGTCGGCGCGAAACACCTTCAGCGTCAGCCCTCGGGATTCGGCCCAGATGGCGATGGCGCCCGGACCTTCGGCGCAGTGGTGCTGGATCAGGTTCAACGTGGGCATCACGCTACTCTCGATGGGACGCAAGGGCGCTCAATGTGCCGCAAAACACCGGGCATCGCCAGCCGTCCCATTCTGTCGGATGGAGCCGGAAAGTCTGTAGGTCTGGTGTGAAATTGCGATATGTCTGACAGACTTTGCACCGTCATGGCGCGTTCACCTTCACGTCTCTCCACGGGCGCCACTTTTCTATAAATAATTGTCGCCTCGGCGTAATTTGCCCTCCTATAGCCGCTCTAGACTGCCGGCCACTTCGGTTCCCGCTCACGAAGCGATGACCGAGCGCTGCCAATCGAAGCTGCCAATAAAAGCCTCCGCACACAGGAGTTAAAAATGAAGAAGCTAGTGATGTTCGGTGCCCTGGCACTGTCGATGTTGTCCCTGACCGCCGTGGCCGAAGACGCCAAGCCGATTCGCATCGGTATCGAAGCCGGCTACCCGCCATTCTCGATGAAAACCCCTGACGGCAAACTCACCGGTTTCGACGTGGATATCGGCGATGCGCTGTGCGAGCAGATGAAAGTCAAGTGCACCTGGGTCGAGCAAGAGTTCGACGGCCTGATCCCTGCGCTGAAGGTCAAGAAAATCGACGCCATCCTGTCGTCCATGACCATCACTGACGACCGGAAGAAGAACGTCGATTTCACCATCAAGTACTACCACACCCCGGCGCGCTTCGTGATGAAGGAAGGCAGCGACGTCAAGGACCCGCTGACCGAACTCAAGGGCAAGAAAGTCGGTGTGCTGCGCGCCAGTACCCACGACCGCTTCGCCACTGAAGTGCTGCAACCGGCGGGGATTGTCCTGGTGCGCTACGGTTCCCAGCAGGAAGCCAACCTGGACATGGTCTCCGGCCGCATTGACGCGCTGCTGGCCGACTCGGTCAACCTGGACGACGGTTTCCTGAAAACCGACGCCGGTAAAGGTTTTGCCTTCGTTGGCCCTGAGTACAACGATCCGAAATACTTCGGCGGCGGCGCAGGCATTGCCGTGCGCAAGGGCGATAAGGAACTGGCGGACAAGTTCAACACCGCCATCACCGAAATCCGCGCCAACGGCAAGTACAAGCAAGTGCAGGACAAGTACTTCAAGTTTGACGTTTACGGCGAGTAAGCGAGCCGTTCAAGAAAGTGGTAGCCGTTGACGCGGCTGCCACTTTTTTTGTGCAATTTTTTCAGCGAAGAAGATACCTGTGGGAGCGAGCTTGCTCGCGATAGCGGTGGGTCAGGCAAAATGGCTTCGACTGAATGAACGCCATCGCGAACAAGCTCGCTCCCACAGGTTTCTCTGTTTTCAGGAGTTTATATGCAACGCATCGATCACAAACTGCCCTGGAGCCACTTGGGCAGCGAGCGTACCCTCAGCGTATTTCGTTATGGCGCGGGCACACGCAAGGTGTATATCCAGGCCAGCCTGCACGCCGACGAATTGCCGGGCATGCGCACGGCCTGGGAGTTGAAAAAACGCCTGGCCGAACTTGAACAACAGGGGCAATTGAAAGGTGTGATCGAACTGGTGCCGGTGGCCAATCCCATTGGCCTCGACCAGCACTTGCAAGGCAGCCATATGGGGCGTTTCGAGCTGGGCAGCGGCAAGAATTTCAACCGCTCGTTCGTCGAACTCAGTGCGCCGGTGGCCGCGTTGATCGGTGATCGTCTCGGCAGCGATGCCCAGGCCAACATTGCGTTGATTCGCCAGACCATGGGCCAGGTCCTCGACAGCTTGCCGGCAGCGGCATCGCAGCTGGAAGCCATGCACCGCCTGTTGCTGCGCCATGCCTGCGACGCCGACATCACCCTCGACCTGCATTGCGATTTCGATGCGGCGATCCACATCTACGCGTTGCCGCAGCACTGGCCGCAGTGGCAATCCCTGGCGGCGCGTTTGCAGGCCGGCGTGGCGTTGTTGTGTGAAGACTCCGGCGGCAGCTCGTTCGATGAATCCTGTTCTTCGCCATGGTTGCGTCTGGCCAGGGCGTTCCCGGCGGCAGCGATTCCACCGGCCAACCTGGCGACCACCCTGGAACTGGGCAGCATGGGAGACACCCGCGTCAATCAGGCCCAGGCCAATTGCGAGGCCATTCTCGGGTTCCTCGCCGAGCAGGGATTCATCTGCGGCACTTGGCCGGCGGCACCGGCAGAATGCTGTGAGGGCATGCCATTCGAAGGCACCCAATATCTGTTCGCCCCGCATCACGGCGTGGTCAGCTTCCTGCGCGAGGCTGGGGAGTGGGTGGAGAAAGGCGATGCACTGTTCGAGGTGGTCGACCCGTTGAACGACAAGGTCACCACCGTGCAGGCCGGCACCAGTGGTGTGCTGTTTGCCATCGACCGTGGGCGCTACACCCAGCCAGGCAGCTGGCAGGCGAAGGTCGCCGGGCGTGAGCCGATTCGGGTGGGCAAGTTGATCAACGACTGAGCCCGGAATTTTCTTTGTCTGTACTGGCCTCATCGCGAGCAGGCTCGCTCCCACAGGGTTTACGCGTTCCCTGTGGGAGCGGGCTTGCTCGCGAAGGCGGCATCGGCCACGCCTGAGATGTTCCTGTCTACTGCACAGTGTTAGGCTCTTGCGCGAATCCTGCATTCAGTGAAGGAAGACCCATGTTGAAGATTCTCGCGCTGCTCACGCTCCTGGTATCCACCGCTGTCCACGCTCAAGCCCCGCTGCAAACCGACTTGCCGCTCAAGTACCTGGAGCAGGCCAACGCCGATTCGAACCATCAACCCCTGGTGATTTTCCTCCACGGTTACGGCAGTAACGAGCAGGACCTGTTCGGCATCAAGGATGACTTGCCCGCGTCCTACACCTACCTGTCGGTACGGGCACCCTTGGTGATGGAGGCGGGCAGCTATCAGTGGTTTCGCAAGAAGGGCGAAGGGGCCTACAACGGCGAGACCGATGATCTGAAGTCCAGCGGCCAGTTGTTGCTGGATTTCGTCGCACAGGCCACGAAGAAATATCACACTGAACCCGAGAAGGTGTTCCTGGTCGGCTTCAGCCAAGGCGCGATCATGACCTACGAAACAGGCCTGCGGCATCCCGAGGCGCTAGGCGGGATCGCTGCGTTGAGCGGACGGATTCTGCCGGTGCTCAAGTCCGAGCTCCAACCGGATGAAAAACGCCAGTCATTGGCTATTTTCATCGGTCATGGCGAGCAGGACAAACGCCTTCCCTACAGCGACGGTACTGAAGCCAACAGCCTGCTGCAGAGCGTGTCACTCGAACCCGAGTTCCACGGCTACCCCGGTGTCGGTCACAGCATCAGCGCCGAAGAGATACAGGACTTGAGCGCCTGGTTGCAGCGTCTCAACCCCTGACATTCATTTACTGCTGACGATCTGCTTGACCAGGGTTTCGTGGGCCGCCATGTCGCCGGGGCGGGAAATCACCTGGATTACCGCCATGCGAGTGCCGGATGCGGCCATCAGCGTGGTGGTGAGGGTCATGCCACCGCCCTGCGTGGCGGTGCCGTCGATCTGGCGCAGGCCCAGGCCGGTTTTCTGGGTCAGGGCTTTCTCGCTGAGCTTGTTGTAGTCGGGCAGGGATTTATGTTGCGCCGCATCGAAATCGGCCACGGTGCCGTCGAGGAACCCGCCGTCGTTGTCCTTGACGCTGATACCGTTGGGTAGAGTGTTTTCAGCGGCGATCACCACGGTCTTGGTGGTTTCATTGCTGTAGAGGGTGCCGCTGGCACCGTCCGGGCTGGCCGGCAGCGGGTTGGCGACGAAACCCTTGGGCAGGTTGAAGGTGAACTTGCTGCCGAGCATGGATACTTTATGGGCGGGCGCATCGCTGGAAGTGGCCTTGGCGGCCTGTGCATTCAAAGCCCCAAGGCCGGTAGCGGCTGCCAGCAGCAGTACAAGGGCTTTTTTACTCAACAATGACATCGGAATCTCCAGGAATGTGCGCGCGGTGGGGCGCGATCATCCCATGGAGGTTGCGATGCATTCCAGCGTGCTCTACCCAGCGGTCACCTTGGCTGAACACCCACCTATGCTCAGGGCAGCTCGATGAGCCGATGCAGCTTAGCGTTTGATGGCTGCTCTTTGAGTGTCAGTCGCCGGGCCGGCTGGCCGCGCCAGCAGGCGTTTGGTCACGCCCAACATGGCCACCGATACCGCGACGCCCAGCACAAAGGCGTTCATTCCCATCGTCGGCAAGGCCAGGGCCAACACCAGGCAGAAGGCGGCGAACGAGTACATGCCGGTGGCAGTGGCGCGCAGCAGCGCGGCGGTAAAGGCCGGGCCACGGGTTTGCTGGGAGAACACCGCCATCACGCTGCCCAATACGGGGAACACTGCCAGCAGGCCGCTCCAGCGGTCACCGACGGTGCTGGCCAGCAGTGTCACCACCAGGGTGAGCAATGCACCGGCCGCCATGCGCAACAGGAGCTTGTCGGATTTCGGCGCCGGGGCACTGAGCACGGGTTGCACAGTGGGGAACAGGTAAGGTGCGGCGAGCAGGGCGGTAACGGCGGCGCACACCGAAAACACCAGGGATGCCGGGATCAACGACAGAACAACCGCCACCAGTGCCCAGACCGACAGCGAGATCAACAGCGCCAACGGCCATCCGGCCCGTTGTGCGACTTGGGCGTAGCTCACGCAAAACGCAATCATCGCGAACATGGCTGACAGCGCGGCGGTGGCCGATTGCGCAGCGAACACCTGGCCTTGTTCGAGGGCGAGGAACAACAGGATCGGCCCGACCACCACCGGCAACCCCGACAACCAACCGGCCACGCTCGGCCCCCAGCGTTTGCCAGCCAGGGAAATCAGCAGCAGGAAGCCTGGGATCACCAGCAGTTTGAGGATCAACACGCGCACGTCTCCGACCTTATGAGGTGGCAACGGTAACATTGCAGCGGGTAGATTGCTTTATGTGTATGTAGATTTTGTATACAAAAATAGAGATTTTCTGAAGTTCTACGAAAGGCTCTTTTGCACAAACGTTTATCAAGGCATCCCATGATGAGGACGGCTCAACTTGAAACGCCAACGTTCACCCTTGTGCCATGGTCTGTGGCTGTTTGTGCTGATGAGCTGCCAGGCCCTGGCCAATTGGCAGGACTCGCTGCCCGGTGCGCAAATCCTCGGCAGTGGTGAGTTTCGCAAGTACGGCTTCGATGTCTACAGCGCACGGCTCTGGAGTACTTCGCGACCCCTGGCGAAAGATCAGCCGTTCGCCCTGGAGCTGATCTACCAGCGCAGCATTTCCCGTGATGACCTGGTGAATGCCAGCGTCAGGGAAATCAAGCGACTCGCCGGCACTTCGGTCAGTGCCGAGCAACTGGCGTCCTGGCAGGTACAGATGCAACAGTCGTTCGTTGACGTACAGGCCGGCACGCGGCTGACCGGTGTCTATCTGCCGGGGCAGGGCGTACGGTTTTTTCTCGGTCAGCAGTTGCTGCGTGATGTGAAGGACCTGCAGTTCGCCAAGGCGTTTTTTGCCATCTGGCTCGATCCGCGTACCGGCAACCCCGAGTTGCGTCAGCAGTTGTTGGGCGTGGCCCCATAGACTTTGCATTTTGCCGGAGCTGGCCCGAGGTTTGTGGTGATCAGTTGGTTGATTCTGCAGTTTCCAGGGTGACAGAACCGGCCCCTTCGCGGGCTTGCTCGCGAAGAACAATGACGTGGTTTAACTGAAAAAACGCAGGCAAAAAAGAACCCGGTGCGACTTGCATCGCACCGGGTGTTTTTCCAGGCGGTCACGGATCTTCGTGGGTCCCCGCGCCGTCTGTTGAACGCTGTTGGCTTAAGCCCGTTCGAGCGCCAGTGCCACGCCCTGACCACCACCGATACACAGGGTGGCGAGACCTTTCCTGGCGTCACGCTTGAGCATTTCATGCAGCAGGGTCACCAGCACGCGGCAACCCGAGGCACCGATCGGGTGACCCAGGGCGATGGCGCCGCCGTTGACGTTGACCTTGTTCAAGTCCCATTCCAGGTCCTTGGCCACGGCCAGCGATTGCGCGGCGAAGGCTTCGTTGGCTTCGATCAGGTCAAGTTGGTCGATGGACCAGCCGGCCTTGTCCAGGCAGCGGCGAGTGGCCGATACCGGGCCGATGCCCATGATCGCCGGGTCGACGCCTGCGTTGGCGTAGGCGGCGATTTTCGCCAATACCGGCAGGCCGAGGGCCTTGGCTTTTTCGGCGCTCATCAGGATCACTGCGGCGGCACCGTCGTTCAGTGACGAAGCGTTACCGGCGGTCACCGAACCGTCCTTCTTGAAGGCGGCTTTGAGTTTGCCCAGGGATTCGGCGGTGGTGCCGGCCCGTGGCTGCTCGTCGGTGGCGAAGGACAGCGGATCGCCCTTGCGCTGCGGGATCAGGATCGGCGTGATTTCATCGACGAAGCGCCCGGCTTCGATGGCGGCCACGGCTTTCTGCTGCGAGGCGGCGGCGAACGCGTCCTGCTGCTCGCGGCTCAGGCTGTATTTCTCGGCCAGGTTCTCGGCGGTGATACCCATGTGGTAATCGTTGAACGCGTCCCACAAGCCATCGCTGATCATGGTGTCGACGATTTGCGCGTGGCCCATGCGCAGGCCGGTGCGGGCACCGGGCATGACGTAGTTGGCCAGGCTCATGTTTTCCTGGCCACCGGCGATGATCACCTCGGCATCGCCGCAGCGAATCGCCTGGGCACCCAGGTGCAAGGCCTTGAGACCGGAGCCGCAGACCTTGTTCAGGGTCATGGCCGGCACGGCGAAGGGCAAGCCGGCCTTGATGGCGGCCTGGCGCGCAGGGTTTTGCCCGGCGCCGGCAGTCAGCACCTGGCCCATGATCACTTCATCGACTTGCGCAGGATCCAGGCCGGTTTGTGCCAGCAGCTGGCGGATCACCGCAGCGCCCAGGTCGACGGCGGACACATTGGCCAGCGAACCCTGGAAACTGCCGATCGCGGTGCGCGTGGCGGCAACAATGACGACTTCTTGCATGGAATGATTCCTCACTGGGCAGCGAACTGCATTTCCGGCACGTGGTCCGGCACGATCAGTTTACCTGCGGTCTTGGCGACGATCTCTTCGACGCTGACGCCCGGCGCACGTTCTTTCAGGATGAACGCGCCGTTTTCGATTTCCAGGTAGGCCAGGTCGGTCAGTACACGCTTGATGCACCCGGCGCCGGTCAGCGGCAGGCTGCATTGGGACAGCAGCTTGGACTCACCATCCTTGGATGCGTGGGTCATGATGACGATGATGTTGTCTGCGCCAGCGACCAGGTCCATCGCGCCGCCCATGCCCTTGACCAGTTTGCCGGGGATCATCCACGAGGCGATGTTGCCTTGCACGTCCACTTCAAAGGCGCCCAGCACGGTCAGGTCGACATGACCACCACGGATCATTGCGAAGGACTCGGCCGAGGAAAAGATCGAAGCACCGATACGTGCGGTCACGGTTTGCTTGCCGGCGTTGATCATGTCGGCATCGATGGTGTCTTCAGTAGGAAAAGGACCCATGCCCAGCAAGCCGTTTTCCGACTGCAGCATGACTTCCATGCCTTCAGGGATGTAGTTGGCGACCAGGGTCGGAATGCCGATGCCCAGGTTCACGTAGAAGCCGTCCTGCATTTCGCGGGCGACGCGTTGAGCCATTTGTTCGCGGGAAAGTGCCATTGTCGTTATTCCTTCATTCGGTCCGGGGGCAGGGGATCACTTACGCACGGTGCGCTGTTCGATGCGCTTCTCGAACGTGCCGCAGATGATCCGGTCGACGTAGATGCCAGGGGTGTGGATCTGCGCCGGGTCCAGCTCGCCGGGTTCGACGATTTCTTCGACTTCGACCACGGTGATCTTGCCGGCGGTGGCGGCCAGCGGGTTGAAGTTCTGGGCGGTGTGGCGATAGATCACGTTACCGAAATGGTCGGCTTTCCAGCCTTTGACGATGGCGAAGTCGCCGGTGATGGATTCTTCCATCAGGTACTTGCGACCATGGAACTCGCGCACTTCCTTGCCGTCGGCGACAGGTGTGCCAACGCCAGTGGCGGTGAAGAACGCCGGGATGCCGGCGCCACCTGCGCGCATTTTTTCAGCGAGAGTGCCTTGCGGGGTCAGGATGACTTCGATTTCGCCCTTGAGCAGTTGCTCTTCGAACAGCTTGTTTTCGCCGACGTAGGACGCGACCACTTTGCTGATCTGGCGGTCGGTCAGCAGTACGCCAAGGCCGAAACCGTCGACGCCGCAGTTGTTGGAAACCACGGTGAGGTCGCGAGTGCCCTTGCGCTTGATCTCGTTGATCAGGTTCTCCGGAATCCCGCACAGGCCGAAGCCGCCGGCGATCACGGTCATGCCGTCTTCAAGACCTGCCAGAGCTTCCTCGTAGGAACTCACGCGCTTGTCGAAACCTGCCATATGCACCTCTTTTATTCTTTGTGGGCGGCTGGCTAGCCGAATGGGATGGAGTGTCTCGCTGCGAGATTCATTTGTTAAGTTGTTTTTTAGAGCGAATTGATTGATAAAGCTCAATAATGTGCAACCCAGTCTTTTGCAGCCTAGAACCTGTAGTTTACAACCGGAGCTTTGTCCCATGACCGTCAAGCAGATCCGCGCCTTTCTGGCCGTGGCCCAGAGCCTGAGTTTCGCCGTGGCCTGCGAGCGCCTGCACCTGTCGCAATCGGCCCTGAGCCTGACCATCAAGGCGCTGGAGGAGGGCCTGGGTGGGCGCTTGTTCACCCGCAACACGCGTAACGTGGCACTCACCGCCGAAGGTGAATCCCTGGTGCCGCTGGCGCGCCGGTTGATCGCCGACTGGGATAATGCCGAGGATGAACTGCGTCAACGCTTCACCCTGCAGCGCGGTCGCGTGACCCTGGCGGCGATGCCATCGTTCGCCGGCAACCTGCTGCCGCCGATCCTCAAGACCTTCCGCGCCCGTTATCCGAATGTCAACGTGACGGTCAATGACGTGATCAACGAGCAGGTGCTGGAAATGGTCCGTGACCGCCAGGTGGAGCTGGGAGTGGCCTTTGAACCGACCCAGAGTTCGTCGCTGCAATTCACTTCGTTGTACATCGACCGTTTCGTCGCGGTGGTGCCTCTGGATTCGGCACTGGCCGAACTCGATGACATCGACTGGCAGACCCTGCTCAAGGAGCCTTTCATTACCTTGCAGCGTCCGTCCACTGTGCGAGTCATGCTTGAAGAGCATCTGCAGGCCCGCGGGATGAAGCTGCCGGTGGAATTTGAAAGCCATCAACTGGCGACGGTCGGGCGCATGGTCGCCAGTGGCCTGGGCGTGAGCGCGGTGCCGGCCTTGTGCGCGGGACAGATGCGTGAACTGGGGGCGCGTTGCATCACCTTGCGCGACCCGGTGGTGGAGCGGGCGCTGGGGGTGTTGACGTTGCCGGGGGGCGAGTTGTCGGCGGCGGCGCAGGCGATGTTTGATGTGCTGAAAGCGGAAAACCTTGGGCAGCGATTTTCTTGAGTTGTATGGGGGACCTTGTGGGATCGGGCTTCGTCAGTTGCCAAGTAAATTCGCCAATATTGGCAACAACCGCTCGCACGACCCCTCGATCTTCAAGTCCAGAATCTCGTCCGCCCGGGTCTTGCCCAGGTTGATCGCAATCAACGGCTTGCCCTGATCCACCACCGCCCGGCACAAGCGAAACGCCGAATAAGCCATCAGCGACGAGCCGATCACCAACAGCCCGGCAGCCTGTTCGACGGCGGCCATCGCTTTCGCCGCCGTGGCCTGTGCGACGTTCTCGCCAAAAAACACTACATCCGGCTTCATCCGTTCCCCGGCGCAATGCGGGCAGTGCGGGACCTGGAAGCGTGCCTCGAAGGCCGGGTCGAGCAAGGTGTCGCCGTCCGGCGCTTGCACCGCGTCGACGCCTGCCAGGTAGGGGTTCTGTGTTTCCATCAAGTGCTGGATCGAATCGCGCTCGCTGTGCCGGCCGCAATCCAGGCACAACACCCGGTGCAGACTGCCGTGGAGTTCGATCACGTCACGGCTGCCGGCCTGGTCGTGCAGGGTGTCGACGTTCTGGGTGATCAACCCACTGATCTGCCGCGTGCCTTGCAAACGAGCCAGGGTGTCGTGGGCTTCGTTCGGCTGCGCCAGACGCACCCTCGGCCAGCCGAGCATCGCTCGCGCCCAGTAGCGTCGCCGGGACTCCGGGGCCGAGAGAAACTCCTGGTACATCATCGGCTGCCGGCCCCGTCGCACGCCCTGGCTGTCGCGATAATCCGGGATGCCCGAAGGCGTGCTGATACCGGCCCCGGTCAGCACGGCAAACGGCTGATCCGCCATGAGCTGATGGAGGCGATCGAGCTGTTCATGGATCAGATTGTCGAACATGCTGTGCAGGCCTGTAGGAGCGAGCTCGCTCGCGATGGTCGTCAACGATAACACTGTAAGCCTGACACCCCACGGCGTGATCGCGTTTATCGCGAGCAATCGAGCGTCGACCGGCTGCTCCTACAGACGGCGGCAGGGATTATTTGCGCGCCTCCAGGATCAGGTTGAACGGTGTTTCCGTGGCCCGGCGGAAACGGGTGAAACCGGCCTCGCTGAACACCTTGCGCAAACGCGCTTCACCGGCCTGGGCGCCGAGTCCGAGACCGACTTCCTGGGACAGCGAATTGGGCGTGCAGATGAAGGTCGACGCCGCGTAGAACAGGCGTCCGATCGGGTTGACGTTGTCGTCGAGCAAGTCGTTGGCGTAGGGCTCGACCAGCAGCACCGTACCGTCGTCCTTCAACGACTCATAGGCATGCTTGGCCGCGCCGACCGGGTCGCCCATGTCATGCAGGCAATCGAAGTAGCAGATCAGGTCGTAGTCGCTGCCGGGGTAGCTTTTGGCCGTGCCCTGAAAGAACCTGGCCCGGCTGGATACACCCCCTTCTTCGGCCCGTTGGGTGGCAACGGTAATGGATGGCGCGTGGTAGTCGAAACCGACGAAGCGCGAATCCGGAAACGCCTGGGCCATGATCACCGTCGAGGCGCCATGGCCGCAGCCGATGTCCGCCACTTTGGCCCCGGCTTCCAGTTTGGCCACCACGCCATCGAGGGCCGGCAACCATTCGGCGACCAGATGGGCTTTGTAGCCGGGGCGGAAGAAGCGTTCGGTCCCGCTGAACATGCACGGATGGTGATCGCCCCAGGGCAGGGCGCCGTTGCCGCGCATGGCGTTGAGCAGTTTGTCCTTGTCATGGAAAAACGACGCAACCACGCTGATCCCGCCCGCCACATAAACCGGTGAGTCTTCTTTTGCCAAAGCCATGGCTTGCTCTTCGGGCAGGCGGAACTGGCCGTCCTGGTGTTCCATGTAACCTGAGGCGGCGTGGGCACTAAGCCATTCACGCAGCAGGCGGGTGTTGCAGCCGGTTTTCTCGGCAAGGGTTTCGGGGGTTATGGGCTGACTGTCGGCCATCGCCCGGTATAGGCCGAGTTCTTCGCCGAGGATGACGTTGGCGAGCATCGCCGCGCCGCCCATGTCATTAACCAGTTTGCCCATGAAATCGTTGAGTCTGGCCTCGTCCATCATGTGTGCTCCTTCAGCGGGATCACGTTCCAGAGGCATTGACTGGCGAGGGGGCGCCGCTGGGCGGTGGTCGTGGGAATGTGCAGGGCACCAAGCGGACCCTGTGTGCAGTAAGTTTAGTTCGGGCCTTGTACCGCGCGGTCTGGCGCGACGAAAACAACGTTTTTTCTGCCGGTACACGACCCTGTGGGAGCGGGCTTGTATCCCACTGTATCCAGACCCCTTTTCGACACAGTGACCTCTAGTTCCGGCCCCAGCCGAACACAGTCCCGATACACCCTTTCGATTAACTCTGTCTCATGGCGGGCACCGGCTCGCGTCCTTGAACATCTTGTGAGATCGACACCATGCAGACCTCCATTCCCCCCGTAGCCAAGGCCAGCGCAGGGCTTGGCCTGCGTCGCGGTTTACTCAAAGACCTCCAGGCCGCACCAGCAGGCGATTTCGACTTTCTGGAAATCGCACCGGAAAACTGGATCGGCATCGGCGGTGCCCACGGCGCGGCATTGCGCGCCCTGGCGGAACGCTATCCATTGTCCTGTCACGGCTTGTCCCTGTCCCTGGGCGGGCCGTCGGCGCTGGACGTTAGTTTTTTGCAGGAAATCCGAGGTTTTCTCGATCACTACAACGTGCCGCTCTACAGCGAGCATTTGAGCTATTGCAGCGATGACGGTCACCTGTACGACCTGTTGCCGTTGCCTTTTACCGAAGAGGCGGTGCACCACGTCGCCGCGCGTATCCGTCAGGCCCAGGACATTCTCGGGCGACGCCTGGCGGTGGAAAACGTCTCTTACTATGCCGCGCCTCAACAGGACATGGACGAGGTGACTTTTACCAATGCAGTGCTGCGCGAGGCCGATTGCGACCTGTTGCTGGACGTCAACAACGTGTACGTCAATTCGATCAACCACGGCTTCGATCCGCAGGCGTTCCTGGCTGGCATCGATTCGGGGCGGGTGGTGGCGATGCACATTGCCGGGCATTTCGATGAGTCTGACACCTTGAAGATCGACACCCATGGCGCTTCGGTCAAACCGGCGGTGTGGTCGTTGCTGGCCCAGGCTTATGCCCGGTTCGGTGCGCAACCGACCTTGCTGGAGCGGGATTTCAACTTTCCCGTCTTCGCTGAACTGGTGGCGGAACTGCAGACCATTCGCCGTCTGCAACAGGAGGGCGTGAACCGTGGGTAAGTCGAGTCTTTTGCATCAACAAACCACCATGGGCCTGTACCTGCGCGACCCTGAACGCAACGGGCCACCCACCGAAATGGACCCGGTGCGGGCCCTGGTTTATCGCGATCTGGTGTTCGCCAACCTGTCTTCGCTGCTCAGTGGCACCTTTCCGGTGTTGGTGAAGATTCTGGGTGACGAGCACTGGCGTTCGCTGGTGCGGATCTTTCTGCGGGACTACCGCGCCCGCACGCCGAAATTCGGTGAGATCGCCCAGGAGTTTGTCGAGTTTCTTGCGGCCGGGCCTCAGGCGCTGAGTGAGGGGCCGTGGCCGCCGTTCATGGTTGAGCTGGCGCATTACGAGTGGGTGGAAATGGCGCTGCAACAGTCTGACGCCGAGCTTCTGGTGGGTGGTGATGCCGCGTTGCTGCTGGATCGGCCCTTGCGGGTTTCGCCGCTGGCCTGGCCGTTGGCGTATGCCTGGCCGGTGCAAAGGGTGGGGCCGGATTACCAGCCTGAAGTGGCGCCTTCTCAGCCGACCTTGTTGCTGGTGCGTCGCGCCGAGGATTGGAGTGTGAGGTTTTCTGAATTGAGTCCGTTGGCGTGGCGGTTGTTGCTGCGAATTGGCGAGTTTCCCGAGTTGACCGGGCGTGAGCAGTTGCAAGGACTGGCGATCGAGGCGGGGGCGGTGGGGGCTTCGGAGTTTCTGGAGGGTGGGGTGGTGTTGTTGCGGCAGATGCATAGGGAGGGAGTTGTTGGTGTTGGTTGATATTCTTTGAACTTGGCGGCCTTTGGGCCGACCAGGTTCTTGGTTGATATGAGTACATATCCGTTACTGCGGTAACGGCGGCTGGCGGTTTCGCCATTATGTATGGACTCGGCCCCACACTGAGGCATTCATCCGGGGGGCATCGCCTCCGGTCGGCTTCGCTTCGACCTACATGCTGCTCGCTCCCACAGGGTTCCATGTCGTTTGGTCGATCTCGGTCTTCCCGCAAACAGAGCACGTACATTCAATTTTTCCTTCCTCCACCCCGGCACTATCGAATCCTGTCCCGGCGCATCGACGCCGGTGGTTTTTCATTTGTGCGGGTAGGCCATGGACACTTCGCGAAGTGATGATCGGGCGCAAGACTGGGGGCTGCTGTTCCTGCGGGTCAGCGGCGGGTTGTTCCTGTTGTGGGTACATGGCTTGCCCAAGCTGCTTCACTACAGTGCCGAGCTGCAAAGCATCGAAGACCCTTTCCACCTGGGCACGAATCTGACGCTGATGCTGGCGATTTTCGCCGAGGTCGTGTGCCCGCTGCTGATCGCCGCCGGGTTGCTGGCGCGTCTGGCGTGTTTGCCTATTCTGTTTGTGCTGTGGGTGTCGATGTTGATCGTGCATCCGCAGTGGACACTCTTCGAAGGCCAGTTCGGCTGGCTGTTATTGATTGTGTTTACCAGCATTTTCATCGCCGGGCCGGGACGCCTGGCACTCAATATCCGTTTCGCCGGAGCCTTGCGTTATGTCTGAATCCAATCGCCGTGAGCCGGCAAGTCCGGGGCCTGATGAGGTGGTGACTCTGATCGTCAAGCATCGGGTCAAGGCCGGTTTCGAAGTGCCTTATGCCGCCTGGCTGCGCAACATCGTCAAGGTGGCCGCACAGAACGTTGGGCACTTGGGCGTGGATGTGGTGCGTGGCAAGAATGCCGGCCTCGACACCTACACCTGCGTGCTGCGCTTTTGTTCGACCGAGGCGATGCAGCGCTGGCTCGATTCACCGCAACGCCAGGAACTGGTCGATGAAGCCGTGCCGATGCTGGCCGATGGCGACCAGACCGAAGTCAATCCGGTCAACGAGTTCTGGTTCTCGCCCCAAGCCGAGGCCAGTACGCCACCGCCGCGCTGGAAGCAGGCCGTGGTGACGTTGCTGGTGATCCTGCCGCACACCTTGCTGGTGCCGCTGCTATGGGGGCCGTTGTTGAGGCTCAACGCCTTGCTCTCCAATTACGTGGTGGCCACGTTTCTGATCACCCTGACCATCGTGCTGTCGGTGGTTTACATCTTCATGCCCATGGCGACGCGTCTGTTCGCGCCCTGGCTGTCTCCCGCCACATTGCACGAGGAACCGTGATGAGCGCCGATCTGATTCTGTTCAATGGTCAATTCCATACCGTTGACCGCGAAAAACCGCTCGCCAGCGCCGTGGCGATCAGCGACGGGCGTTTTGTCGTGGTCGGCAACGATGCCGAAGCCATGGCCCTGCGGGGCTCGAACACCCAGGTGATCGACCTCAAGGGGCGTTGCGTGATCCCCGGGCTCAACGACTCACACTTGCACTTGATCCGTGGCGGCTTGAACTACAACCTGGAACTGCGTTGGGAGGGTGTGCCGTCGCTGGCCGATGCCTTACGCATGCTCAAGGAGCAGGCCGACCGCACGCCGACCCCGCAGTGGGTGCGGGTGGTTGGTGGCTGGAACGAATTCCAGTTCGCTGAAAAGCGTATGCCGACTCTGGCGGAGCTCAATCAGGCGGCGCCAGACACGCCGGTTTTCGTGCTGCACCTGTACGACCGTGCCTTGCTCAACCGCGCCGCGTTACGCGTCGCCGGGTACACCCGCGACACGCCGAACCCGCCGGGTGGCGAGATCGTGCGTGACGCCAATGGCGAACCGACCGGCATGCTGGTGGCGCGGCCCAACGCGATGATTCTGTACTCGACCCTGGCCAAGGGGCCGAAGCTGCCGCTGGAGTATCAGGTCAACTCGACCCGTCAGTTCATGCGCGAACTCAATCGCCTGGGCCTGACCAGTGCCATTGATGCCGGCGGCGGTTTCCAGAATTACCCGGACGATTACCAAGTGATCGAGCAGTTGGCGAAGGACGAGCAACTGACGGTGCGCATCGCCTACAACCTGTTCACCCAAAAGCCCAAGGAAGAGTTGACCGACTTCAAGAACTGGACCGGCAGCGTGAAGCTGCACCAGGGCGACGATTTCCTGCGGCACAACGGCGCCGGGGAAATGCTGGTGTTCTCGGCGGCGGACTTCGAAGACTTCCTCGAACCGCGCCCGGACCTGCCGCAAACCATGGAAGCCGAACTGGAGCCAGTGGTGCGCCATCTGGTCGAGCAACGCTGGCCGTTCCGTTTGCACGCCACCTACAACGAATCCATCAGCCGCATGCTCGATGTGTTCGAGAAGGTGAATCGCGACATTCCGTTCAACGGCTTGCCATGGTTTTTCGACCACGCCGAAACCATCACCCCGCAGAACATCGAGCGGGTGCGGGCGCTGGGCGGCGGCATCGCGATTCAGGATCGCATGGCGTTCCAGGGTGAATATTTCGTCGAGCGTTACGGCGCGAAAGCGGCCGAAGCCACGCCACCGATCAAACGCATGCTGGCCGAAGGCGTACCGGTGGGTGCCGGTACCGACGCTACCCGGGTGTCGAGCTACAACCCGTGGACCTCGTTGTACTGGATGGTCAGCGGTCGCACCGTCGGAGGTATGGAATTGCACGCCGAAGGCCTTTCACGCCTGACGGCGCTGGAACTGTTCACCCACGGCAGCGCCTGGTTCTCGTCGGAGCAAGGCAAGAAGGGCCAGATCAAGGTCGGGCAACTGGCTGACGTCGCGGCCCTCAGTGCGGATTTTTTCAGCGTCGATGAAGAGGCGATCAAGTGGATCGAGTCGGTGTTGACCGTGGTCGGCGGCAAGGTGGTGTACGGCGCCGGTGACTTCGAGAAGCTCGGGCCGGCCAGCGTGCCGGTGTTGCCGGACTGGTCGCCGGTGGTGAAGGTGCCGGGCCACTGGCGCCCGACTTCACCGATGCAGGCCCTGGTTCACCATTGCAGCGGCCCGTGCGCGGTACATTCCCACAGCCATGAACGGGCGCGGCTGTCGAACGCGCCGGTCAGCGATTTCGCCGGTTTCTGGGGGGCTTTTGGCTGCTCGTGTTTTGCCTTCTGACTCTTTTTAAAAAGCACCGGCCTGTTGGGCCGGCGCTGACTGCAACAACCATCTACCAAGGAGTTTCCAATGAGCAACGTTCCGTATAAACGCCTGAACAAAGACGATGCTGTGGTATTGCTGGTCGACCACCAGACCGGTCTGATCTCGCTGGTACAGGATTTCTCGCCCAACGAGTTCAAGAACAACGTGCTGGCGCTGGGCGACATCGCCAAGTTCTTCAAACTGCCGACCATCCTCACCACCAGTTTCGACAGCGGTCCGAACGGTCCGATCGTGCCGGAGCTCAAGGCGCAGTTCCCGGACGCGCCATTCATTGCACGGCCGGGCCAGATCAACGCCTGGGACAACGAAGACTTCGTCAAGGCGATCAAGGCCACCGGTCGCAAGCAACTGATCATTGCCGGTGTGGTGACCGACGTGTGCGTGGCGTTCCCGACACTGTCAGCCATTGCCGAAGGCTTTGAGGTGTTTGTGGTGACCGACGCTTCGGGCACCTTCAACACCACCGTGCAACAAGCGGCCTGGGCGCGCATGTCGGCCGCCGGTGCACAACTGCTGAACTGGTTCTCGGTGGCCTGCGAGCTGCAAGGCGACTGGCGCAACGACATGGAAGGCCTGGCCAACCTGCTGTCCGAACGCCTGCCGAACTATCGCAACCTGATCAACAGCTACACCAAGTTTACTGCCCAATAACACCTGAACGACCTGACCTGTAGGAGCGAGCAAGCTCGCTCCTACAAGGTTTTGTGTGAACCGTTGATCAACGATTTTGCAACCACCCCAAAAACCCACCTTTCCTGACCGTTACCGGTTTGGCCATCAACGCCATTCGGCTGTTCTGCTGGCGCACCGCCTGCAGCTTGTTCAACGCCCTGTCGACTTCCCGTCGTTGCGCCATGCAGTTGCGGGTCAGTGATTTGTCCAGGCGGTAGATGATGCTTGAGGTCATGGCGGTGAACCGTGCCTGTGACGGCGTGTCGGCGAGGATGCTTTGTTCGCCCATGACTTCACTCGGCCCCATGCGCCCGGCTTCGATCTGCGTGCTGCCGTTGGGGACGGTGGCGCTGACCACGCCGGTGGCGATGACGAACAGGCTGTCCGGTACTTCATCCAGATCCAGCACCACCTCACCGGCCGCGTATTGCTGCGCCACCATGTTCTGGGCCAGGTGATCCCGTTCCTCGGCGCTCAGGGAGCGGAATACTTTCACTTCATCGAGCAAAGCCCGTGCGCGGGTCGACGGTTCGATCACGCCATCGGGTTGCCGGGAAATGCCTGCCGCTTCGAGATGCCGATGGGCCAGGTCGAACAGTTGATTGCGCACTTCACCCTTTTTGCCCAGTTCGGCGATGAAGCCGCTGGCCACGTATTCGGACATGGTTTCGCCTGCCTCCTTGAGCACGGCTTTCGGCGCCGGATCAAGCAGCAGACTGCTACTGCCCTGAAGGGTGCGGTCCAGGGCATCGAGGACCCGGCGCGGGCGGATGTGGTTGGGCACCTGAATGCTGATCGACACGCCGTGCATATTGAACGGGCGGCTGAGATTGACGATCTTTGCCTTGGCCGCCACCGAGTTCGGCACCACAGCGGTGCTGCCTGCGCTGGTCAGCAGGTGGGTGGCGCGCCAGTCGATGTCCAGCACCTTGCCTTCAATACCGTCGATGGAAACCCGGTCATCGACCTGATACGGCTTGGTGGTATTGAGCACGATGCCGGAGAACACGTCGCTCAAGGTGCTCTGCAATGCCAGACCCACCACGATTGCGACGACGCCGGATGTCGCCAGCAAACCTTTTACCGGCAACTCCAGCACGTAGCCGGCGGCGGCCACCACGGCAATCAGGAACACCAGTGCACCGATGACATCCTGCAACAGCCGGCCGCTATGGCCGATGCGCCGCATCAAGGCCAGGCCGATCACTTCGGTCAGCACCCGCGCGGCGTACAGCCACCAGAGAATCCCCAGTGCCGTGGCCCCCAGTTGTGCCACGCGATCATCGGCAAACAACGGCGCCTGCAATGGGCTGACGCCAGCGTTGATGAGCACTGCGCTGAACAGCACAAACAGCGCCAGGCGCACACCGACCCGGCTGACGCGATGCTTGAATGGCGCGAGGTGCCAGAGCAGGGCGTCGATGACCAGCAGCAGGGTGCTCAGTGAGAGCAGGTGACCGAGGAGAAAGGACATGGGGAAACTCCATTTAAATGCTTGCGGCAAACAGATTGCAGATCCTTCGGGGAAGGTGATTTCAGTGCGGTGAACGAAGATTAATGGTGTGTCAGGAAGGGAAAAAGCGGCTATAACGTGTTTGACTGTCAACCGGGAAGTGACAATGAACCCCTTTGAAGATATGCGTATTTTTTGCCAGGTGATGGACTCCGGCAGCTTCACGGCTGCCGCCGATCAACTGGGGCTGTCCAAGCAGTTTGTCAGCCGCCGCTTGATGCAACTCGAAGAGCGCCTGGGCGTGCGCTTGCTCAATCGTTCGACCCGGCGCCTGGATGTCACGCCGCTGGGGCAGAGCTATTACGAGTCAGCCTTGCGCCTGCTCAGCGAAGTCGAACAAGTGGAGCAGGGCATCGCCGGCCAGACCACCGAGCCACGGGGGACCATTCGTGTGAGTGCGCCGCTGTCGTTCGCGCTGGCGCATCTGGGCTGCCTGTTGCCGGTGTTTTTGCAGCGCTATCGCGACGTGACGGTGGAGATGGATTTGAGCGATCGTCCCGTGGATTTGCTCGGTGAGGGCTACGACCTGGCGCTGCGCATCGGCACACTGGAAGACTCGACACTGATCGCCCGACGCATTGCCTCCATTGAGCGGGTGTACTGCGCAAGCCCGGCGTACCTGACCGAACGCGGCACACCGCTCAAGCCTGAAGATTTGCACGGTCACGACTGCCTGCCGTACGGCCATGGTCGACAGGTGCAATGGCGGTTTGCAGGGCAGGGCAAGCCCTTGAGCGTCAATGTCAGCGGGCGGATGCGGGTCAACAACGGTGAATTGCTCAAGGACGCGGCGATTGCCGGGCTGGGGGTCACGTATTTGCCGACGTTCATTGTCGACACGGCGTTGAAGGATGGACGGCTGGTGGAAGTGCTGGAGGATTTTCGGCCGGAGCCGCTGACGTTGTCGGCGGTCTATCCGCAACACCGGCAGAGTTCGCGGCCGGTACAGGCGCTGGTTGAGTTCTTGCGCGAACGGCTGGATCGGGTTGAAGGTGGCTTGTAGAAATGCGCAGTGTCCGACTCAAACAAACCTGTGGGAGCGAGCTTGCTCGCGATGGCGTCGTGTCATCCAACATTGAAGTCGTCTGACACTCCGCCATCGCGAGCAAGCTCGCTCCCACAGGGTTTTGTGTTGTGTGGGAATCAGTGGGAATCAGCTCCTTTTGTCATCACCGGGCTCGGCATGGACACCGCGGTCATCCCCAGGCTCGCCATTGGCATGGACACCACGGTCATCGCCGGGCTCGCCATTGGCATGAACGCCATGGTCGTCCCCGGGTTCATCATGGGTGCCGCTGCGTCCTGAGGACGAGACCGATCCGGAGTGGCTCGAACCGCTGTTGGCACTGCCATGGCCACTGTTGCTGCCATGGTCGCCACTGTGGCCGCTGCCGCTGTTGCCACCACTGCCGCTTCCACCGTGACTGCCACTGCCGCCACCACCACCGCTACCGCCGCTACCGCCGCCGTGACTGCCACCGCCACCACCGCTACCGCTACCGCCGCCGTGACTGCCGCCGCCACCACCACTGCCGCCACCACCACTGCCACCACCACCACCGCCACCACTGCCCCCATCCTTGGCTTGAGCACTGGAAACTCCAGACAGACTGTCCGGAATCAATACGGTAGACGCCGACAGAACCGCGCCAATAGCTACTGCCAGTAAAAGCTTATTGATGAGCATGTCGTTCTCCGTCCTTTAATTCAGATTGGAACCTTCATGAACAGTGCAATGTGCTGATTTTTCCCCATGGGAACTTGATGAACAGTTCAGCGCACCGATTTATTCGGTGGGAACATTGAAAAAGATTGCAGCGTTCAGCTGGACCCGCGTCCAAAGGGTCAGTTTCAAAGAGTCAGTGAATGCTCGAGGCCAGCTCGAAAATCGGGATGTACATCAGGATTACGATCACCCCGATCAACAGACCGATGAAGGTCATGAGCAAGGGTTCGAACAGCCGCACGAACCATTCGATCCAGCGGCTGATTTCTTCGTCGTAGAAGTCGGCGCTGCGCTCCATCATCTGCCCGAGGTTGCCGGACTGTTCGCCGGCTCGCAGCAGGCGCAGGGACACGGGGGTCACCAGGTGATTGAGTTCCAGCGCGACAGAGAGCGATTGCCCCTCGCGCACCCGGTCGCAGGCCTGGTCCAGGCGCGTGCGGGAGGCGACGCTGAGCAGGCCCCGGACCATGCCCATGGCGGTGACCAAGGGAATGCCGCCTTGCAGCAGAATCCCCAGTGAACGATAGAAGCGCGCCAGTTCATACATGAAGATGCGCTGGTGCACCGCAGGGAGTTTTTCGATCAGGCGGTCCAGCCCCCGACGAAAGGCCGGCTGGCGCTGGAGCAGGGTGAGGGCGACGATGATGGCCAACAAGCCACCGAAGAATTCACCTTGGTGGGTGTGCAGGAACATGCCGCTGCTCATCAGGACCTGCGACATCCAGGGCAGGTTCGACCCCAGTCCTTCAAACACCAGGCTGAAGCGCGGCACGACATACCCCATCAAAAACAAAACCACGCCACCGCCCACCACCAGCAACAGCAAGGGGTAGATCGACGCGCTGATGATCTTCTGGCGAACCTCGTCCATGCGTTGGCGATAGCTGACATAACGGCCCAGGGCATCGCCCACGGCGCCGGTCTTTTCACTGGACTGCACCAGCGCCACGTACAACGGTGGGAAAACCGCCGACAGCTGGCTCAGGGCCTGGGAAAACGATTTGCCCTCGTAAAGCAGGCGGACCAACTCGTTCAAGGTCTTGCGGGCCTGTGATGCGTTTTCCTTTTCCGCCAGGCTTTCCAGGGCATCGATCAACGGCAGGCCGGCGTTGAGCAAAGTGGTCAGTTCCTGGCTGAACAACACCAGGTTGAACGTCTCGCGCTTGTGCAGGCGCAATGCGCGCCAATGGCGCTCGGCGTGCAGGCTGACCACCCGCAGGCCCTGGTCTTCGGCGAGGCGCCTGGCTTCGCTATGCCCCGGTGCCTCGACGGTCATCGAGACCACACCGGCCTTGCCGACGGCCTTGAGATGAAAGCGCATGGTCGCCATTCCCGTCAGTTCCAGTTGGTGACTTCGGCGTTCTCGCCTTCGCCACCGGGCTGCCCGTCCTTGCCCATGGACAACAGGTCGTACTCGCTGTTTTCACCAGGATAGCGATAGGCGTAGTTGCGGCCCCAGGGGTCTTGCGGGAGTTTTTTCTGCAGGTACGGGCCGGTCCAGCGCGGTTCGTCGGCGGGGGCGGTGACCAGCGCCTGCAAACCCTGTTCGGTGGACGGGTAATGGCCAACCTCCAGACGGTAAAGGTCCAGTGCCTTGCTCAAGCCTTCTATCTGCGCCTTGGCCACTTTCACTTCGGAGCGGCCCAGTTGGGCGAAATACTTCGGCGCCACGATGCCGGCCAACAGCCCTAGAACCACCAGCACCACCAACAGTTCGAGCAAGGTGAACCCGCCTTGGGTTCGCCGGGCATAACACAGTCGCTGATTCATGATGACCTCATAACAGTCGGCAGCAGAGTTGCCATGTAGTTGCTACGTAACTGCATGCAATTGCCATGCTCACGATTGCTGACCCTTGCGCGACCCCTTTGCTACGGGCCTTCTCGCTTACGGCACAGTGCTTGCGTATGGCTGGTGCACGACTGGCCATTGGGGCAATACCCCCAATTTTCGGGGCCGGAAAGGGGAGGTATAACAATGAAGACACTCACCGCCGGATTGCTGGGTTTCCTTGTGTTGGCCAGCGCCGCACAGGCCGATGTGTTTGTTTCCGTGGACGCCAACGGCAGCTACGTCCTGTCCAATGTCCACCGCCCCGGACGCCACTATGAACGGGTGATTCGCGAGCCCGATGCGCCGGTGGTCAGCCTCGATCAGCAACCGCAGATGATCGCCGCGCAACCCTATGCCGAGCTGGTGGCGGCGGCGGCCACGGCCAACGAACTGCCAGCGGCGCTGCTGCACGCAGTGATCAAGACCGAATCGAGCTACAACGCCCGCGCCACCTCACCCAAGGGCGCTCGCGGGCTGATGCAATTGATGCCCGCCACCGCCCGCGAAATGGGGGTGACCAATGTCTACGACCCCAAGGCCAACATCCAGGGTGGCGCCCGCTATCTCAAGCGCCTGATGACGATGTTCGACAACGATATCCGGCTCGCCGTGGCGGCCTATAACGCCGGCCCGCAGGCGGTGCTCAGCCGGGGCAACGTGGTCCCTCCGTTCGCCGAAACCCAGCGTTATGTGCCCAGTGTGCTGAACCAGTATCGGCGTTTGCAGGGGTTGCCCGCGGATGCGCCGCTGTGATCGAACACCCCGGGGAAATTCCCCAATAGTGGGGAATAGTGGCCCCGGCGAAAAAGTGGGGGGATTGGGTGGGGAATATCCCCCCTACCTATCAAGTGGTGATCATAACAATCTGATTAATAACGCATTTTTTTGTGGCATGCGGATTGCTCCGGTCGATTTGTCGAGAAGTGTTTCCCCGATAACCCGCAGCGAGGCCCGAGTTCATGATCGGCATATCCCACGCTTGGTCCTTGATTGATTTACTTACCCCCCCTGTGAGAGCGAGCTTGCTCACGATGACTGCTTTCCAGTCGCCAACGATGTCGACTGTCAGTCCGCTATCGCGAGCAAGCTCGCTCCCACAACGGGGCGGATAAGACAGGTGCAGATCGGTAAAGAGGAATGTTGCTGAAGACAGGATCAGCCCATGTCCGGCGTCGTGCCGGGATTTCGGGTCAGTCCCGGTGATACCCACTAACGAGGAAACTGACATGGAACGATTCGCGCATTGCGGCCTGTTGACGTTCTGCCTGTTGGCCTTGGGTATCGACCAGGCGCTGGTTCACTCGGCGGAGGAGCACACCGGGCACGACATGGCGGCCAGCACCGCCAGCCCGGAGAACGCCCGGATCAGATTTGCCGACGTGACCCTGCTGGACCAGAACGGCAAGGTCGTCAACCTGGAAAAAGACCTGGTCAGCAACAAAATCGTGGTCATGGGTTTCATTTACACTCGTTGCACCACGGTCTGCCCGGTGATGTCCTCGATCATGGGCAGGGTGCAGAAACAGTTGGGCGCGCGGGTCGGCACCGAGGTGCAATTGGTGTCCATCAGCATCGACCCGCAGCGTGATGACCCCCAACGCCTGAACGACTACGCCCGCACCTTCCAGAAAGGGCCGGGCTGGAGCTGGCTGACCGGTTCGCCGCAGGCGGTCGATGCCACCCTCAAGGGCCTGGGTGTCTACAGCGGTGACTTCGAGAACCACTCGCCACTGATTCTGGTGGGGGACGGCAACAACCGCTACTGGACCCGCTACTACGGTCTCACCGAGCCGGCGGAGCTGGCCCGTGCCGTCGAGAGGCTCAGAGGCGAACGCAACGCCCACGCCAAGCACACCGCCATCGCCATGGAGCACCAGCCATGAGCGCCTTCGACAGGAAAACCTGCTTCCCCGACACACCCTTGCAGGACCAGAACGGCAGCACCTTTATCTCCCTTACCAGTGATCCGCTGCGCAACACTCCAGCGGTACTCAAGGCTTGCACCTTGAAACAGGGCATCGATGGGCCCCACTGGTTTTTTTTTACCGAAGACAAGGTGCAAATGGACCTTGTATGGGGTCGCATCGACCAGATCGTGCCGACCCCCTTGCAGCACTCCACACGGTTGATCGTCGGTGACGCGGCAAACAAGCGCTGGAGCAAAATCCGTCCCGCCGCCCCGGCCGCCGCCATTGCCCAGCGCTTGCAGTTGCTGAAATGCCCATGGCCGGTCGCTGAGCCACGGCCATGAATACTGCCCTCGTCCTTGGCCTGCTGCTCTTCGGCAGCATCGCGCTCTCCGCCCAGGCGCTGCCGCTGAGCCTCAGTGAAAGTGCCGGTAAACGGTTGTACCACGAAGGCGTTTCGGCCAGCGGTGAACCGGTCATGGTCCGGGTCGGCGCAGCGGGTGTGCTGCTGCCGGCCACTCACTTGCCGTGCGCCAATTGTCATGGCGAGGATGGCCTCGGGCGCCCGAAAGGCGAGGTGCGGCCACCGGACTTGCGCTGGTCGCGACTGGCCAGCAGCCTAGGCCAGCAGCACATCAACGGCCGCAGTTATCCGGCCTACAGCGAAATCACCCTGGCGCGGGCGGTGCAGGAGGGGCGCGACCCAGGCAACAATCGGCTCGATCCGACGATGCCACGGTTCGTGTTGTCGATGAACGATCAACACAACCTCACGGCGTACCTCAAGCACCTGGCCGAAGACCGCGTTCCGGGACTGGCTCCCGACAGTCTGCATCTGGGTACGTTGTTGCCGGGTTCCGGCCCCTTGGGTGAGGAGGGCATCACGGTGGCAGCGGTGCTCAATGGCTGCGTGGCGCGCATCAACGAGGCGGGAGGAATTCATGGCCGGCAGTTGCGCCTGACCATCCTCGACCCCGGCACCGACCGCGCCAGTGCCGAAAAGGCGCTGGACCGGTTGATCGATGAAGAGCAGGTGTTTGCCCTGATCGCACCGATGGCGCCGGCATTGGACCTGAACTTCGCCGTGCGTCTGGAACGGGCCGGCATTCCGCTGATCGGGCCGCTGTCCTTGCAGGGCACGCTCCACACCAGCCCGCAGATATTCGAGCCGCTGCCGGGCCTTCGCGAGCAATTGATCGCCCTGGCCAACTACGCCAGTACGAGCCTGCGGGTGCTTCAGGGGCCAACACTGATCGCCTATCCGGACGAACCCGGCCAACGGCTGGCGGCGCAGGAACTCAGCAAATACTTGCAGGGGCACGCCTGGCAAAAGGTGAGCCTGCAAGTCTATGACCCGGCCGGGGATGATTTTCCCTTGGGGTCGCGCTCGGTGTTTTACCTGGGCAGCAGCAGCGGTTTCAGTCGTCTGGCCGAGCGCTTGCAAACGGCGGGGCAGGTGCCTTACCTGTTCGCCGCCTCGAACCAGGTGGCGGGCAATCTGATGCAGGTGCCCAGCGGATTTTCCCGACGGGTGTTCCTGGCCTATCCGTTCGTGCCTAGCGACTGGACCCAGGCCGGGCGTCTGGCTTTGACCCAGTTGCGCGAACACCAGGGCCTCGGTGGCCAGCATGCGGTGCTGCAAGTGGGCGCGTTCAGTTCGATGATGCTGCTCAACGAAGGCATGAAGCAGGCCGGGCGCAATGCCAGTCGCGAGAAACTGGTCAGGGCCCTGGAAGGCTTGCGTGACTTCGATACCGGGCTGACACCGCTGATCAGCTTTGGTCCGGGCCGGCGCCTGGGCTTGAGTGGTGCCCATATCGTCACGGTGGATCTGCCGGGCCAGCGTTTCTATCTGGTCGCGCCCTATAAACCCATTGCTGCCACGCCCTGACCGGAGGCCGATCATGAAACTCGATACCGCCCGGTGCAGACGCTTCCACTGGCGAAACCGCAGGGCTACGATTAACCGGGATGAGGGGGCGGCGCCATTGCGCTCGCGCAATCGAATCGAACGGATTGACGATCAATAGGGGGTTTCCCCAACAGTGGGGGGAAAAATCCAGTGCCGATCACGTCGCTTTCCCCGTTTTTGGGGGATGGAATTGCGCTACGAAAAGGCATTGTTTTTTAAATTCAAGGACATGAAGTCCTCAAATTACCGGTGCCCAGCCTGGCATGAAGTGTGCGTTAGTCCTGACAGGACGCGCACTCCGTCAGGTTCAAATCCGGACCTGCGGTTTCAAGGAGTCCACCTTGTTGAATAAAGTACTGGTTGTTGATGACGAACAGTTGCTGGCGGAGAACCTCCAGGGTTACCTGCAGGCGCAAGCACTGGAAGTCCGGATTGCCCACGACGGTGCGAAAGGAATCGCTGAAGCCGATGATTTCGCGCCCGATGTGATGGTGTTCGATTACCGCTTGCCCGATATGGAAGGCTTTCAGGTGCTCGATGCCGTCCGCCAGAACAGGAAGTGTCATTTCGTGCTGATCACAGGGCATCCAACCGCAGAGGTTTGCGAGCGGGCCCGGCAACTGGGCGTCAGCCATATCCTGTTCAAACCGTTTCCATTGGCGGAATTGGCTCGTGCCGTGCTTGATCTTCTGGGCAGGCAACGCGAACCCAAAGTGGGGGTGAGCACTTCCGAAGGCTTTGTCGAACGACGCCAGAGCAGGACCGAGAGTTTCCCGCTGCAGTTGTACGACGGTAGCTGGGTGCTGGCAGATCGCCGAAAAAGTACATCGGCCTCCAAGGCGCCAGACGACGAACAGTTGCTCACCGGGGAGTAGTGGCGCGACAAGACGTTCCGGCCTCCGCCGAATGGCTCGCCGCGCCGACAGGGCCCAAAGCCCCGGGCGTTGGAGAGCAAGCCATGGACCGTCTATCCTTTGCCGTAGAACCGGCGCAACCGGAATGTTCACCGACTCGTTTTACCAGTGAGCAACTGGCCCAGGCCCGAGCCTTGGCCAGCAGTTCCGGCGAGCGGATGCTGGACGCCTTGGGGCGGCTGTGCGCACTGGCTCCGATGCCTTTCATTCAATGCCTCGGCGTAACCCTGCACTACCCGGTGCTCGACACCGACAGCCTGTTCAATTCCACGCCGGTGTTCGACCGTGTGACCCTGGCCCAATGCCTCAAGCGCGAATTCACCCTGTTGCGTCACAACGATGCGGTCATCGGTGTGTTCGCCGACCCATTCGACAGTGCGCGCCTGGCCTGGATCGATGAGTGCCTGCAAGGCGCGCCGCTGTACCTGGTGCATGCCGATGACCTGAAGGCCTATCTGGCACGTCACGAAGAAAGCTTCCATGCGGTGGAGTCGCTCAACGCCCAAAGCGACGCCGGCGCCGAAATCGATAACCTGCAAAGCTTGTCCCTGACCAGCATCAGCGAAGATTCCAGCGTCGTGGTCAAACTGGTCAACTCGACCCTGTACGACGCGCTGAAAATGCACGCCAGCGACATCCACCTCGGCACCACCGGCAGCGGCTTGGTGATCAAGTACCGGATCGACGGCGTGCTCAATAACATCAGCAAAATCCAGGGCAGCGAGTTCGCCGAGCAGGTGATTTCCCGGGTCAAGGTAATGGCCGAACTGGATATCGGCGAAAAACGCGTGCCCCAGGATGGTCGCTTCAAGATCGGCATCAGCGGCCGGCAGATCGACTTCCGGGTGTCGATCATGCCGAGCATATTCGGCGAAGACGCGGTGCTGCGGGTACTCGACAAACAGGACTTGGCGGACAAGGCCTGTGGCGTGCAGTTGCAGGCCCTGGGCTTTGAAGAGGAAACCTTGCGCCAGTTACGCCGGCTGGCCGCCGAACCCTACGGAATGGTGCTGGTGACCGGGCCGACCGGTAGCGGCAAGACCACCACCCTGTACGCGATGATCACCGAGATCAACCACGGTGTGGACAAGATCATCACTATTGAGGACCCGGTGGAGTATCAATTGCCGGGGGTGCTGCAGATCCCCGTCAACGAGAAGAAAGGCCTGACCTTCGCCCGGGGCCTGCGCTCGATCCTGCGCCATGACCCGGACAAGATCATGGTCGGTGAAATCCGCGACCCGGACACCGCACAGATTGCCGTGCAATCGGCGCTTACCGGTCACCTTGTGTTCACCACCATTCACGCCAACAACGTGTTCGACGTCATCGGCCGTTTCACCCAGATGGAAATCGATCCCTACAGCCTGGTCTCGGCACTCAATGCCGTACTGGCCCAGCGTTTGATCCGCCTGGTCTGCACCAGTTGCAGCAGCCCCTACAGCCCGACGCAAGAAGAGCTGGAGGTCTCGGGGCTTGATCCGCAAAAGGTCGCTCACTACCAGTTCGTCCACGGCAAGGGCTGCGGGCATTGCCGGGGCACCGGTTATCGCGGGCGTAGCGCAATTGCCGAGTTGCTGCACCTGGACGACGAGTTGCGGCAAATGATCGTCGAGCGCCAACCCATTTCGAAAATCAAGGCGCACGCCTGCAAACGTGGCTTGCGCCTGTTGCGCGAGTCGGCGCTGGAGATGGTGGAACAAGGCCGGACGACTCTCGAGGAGATCAATCGTGTCACTTTTATCTCGTGAGCATTTTGTCGCCGTGCTCGGTGCAAGCGGTGTTGGCCTGGGGCAGCGGCAAGGCGCTGCAACCCGCTGGCTGGGCAGCGTTGGCTACATTGATGAAGGCTTCCAGGCTTGGACGGTGGCCCTCGATACCCTCGACTGTTTGTTGGCCGAACACACTGTTGCCAGGGCGGAACTGACGGTGGTGATCTCCGGGCACTTCAGCCGTTATTGCCTGGTGCCCTGGAGTGAGCAGATCAGCAGCCCGGCCGAATTACTCGGCTTCGCCCAACTGTGTTTCGAAGACCTCTACGGTGCCCCGACACAACCCTGGAGCCTGGTGCTCTCGGCCGAACCCGCCGGTTACGACCGTATCGCCACCGCGCTGCCACAGGACTTGCTCGAGCGCCTGCGCGCCCTGGTCAGGGCTCGCGGTTTGCGCTTGCGTTCGGTACAGCCGTACCTGATGACGGCGTTCAACCATTTCGA
Source organism: Pseudomonas sp. EU05-FHT14B02 (assembly GCF_058791055.1). Classification (NCBI taxonomy): domain Bacteria; kingdom Pseudomonadati; phylum Pseudomonadota; class Gammaproteobacteria; order Pseudomonadales; family Pseudomonadaceae; genus Pseudomonas; species Pseudomonas sp. EU05-FHT14B02. Next base: position 75,548 of record NZ_JBYTDD010000018.1, read on the forward strand.
TAAAAGCTTTGAGGCCGGGGATTTCCTGTTCGTGGTCGCCGAACCGGTGCGCAGCGTGTTGCTGCTGGCCAGGGAAGGGCGCTGGACCTCGGTGCGATCGGTGGGCAGCAGCGACAGCGATGCGGCGTTGACCGCGTTGATCGGTCGTGAACACCAGTTGCAGGCTTCCAGCAGCGAACGGCCGTTGAATGTCTACCTGCATGCACCGGCGCGCATCGATTCGCCTCCTGACGTGCCTGGTGTGCATCTGCGCACCCTCGAAGAAGACCGGACAGCCGTACGCGATTGTCTGTACCTCATGTCTCGGGCGGTGGCCTGACATGCGCCCCCTGATGCTCGACTTTCAGCCGCGCCGCCGTGCAGGCCCCTTGGGCTGGAGCCTGCTGGCAGGTGGCGTGGTGCTGACACTAACTTGCCTGCTGGTGCAACAGCACCTGAGCCACGAGGCCGAACAACAGCAAGGTCATCTGCAAATCACACAGCGAGTGCTCACCGGCGATACCGGCAGCAAGCTCAGTCTGACCCCGGCGCAAATTCGCGAGCAGGCGCATAACCTGGCGGAAATGCGCAAGGTCTCCCAGCAGTTGCGCCGCCCTTGGGAACGCCTGTTCGCCACCCTCGAAGCCATGCCGCGGGACAACATTGCCCTGCTGACCCTGACCCCGGACGCCCGCAAGGGCCAGGTGCGGATCAGCGCCGAGGCGTTGGACCTGGACGCCATGCTCGATTTTCACCGCCGTCTCGAAGCCAGCGACGAGCTGTCCGACGTATCGCTGCTGAGCCACGAAATTGTCGCCAACGTGCCGGAACACCCGGTGCAGTTCAACCTGTTGGCTACCTGGGAGATCGGCGATGCAAATCCATAAATTGATCATCCACGAATACCTGCAAGGCCTGGGCGTTCCGGGGCTGGCAGGGATGGCCATGCTGGTGCTGGCGCTGAGCTATGGCCTGGTGGGGTTGCTGCCGGACTGGGAGTCGCTGCAAAGCCTCAGCCAGCAGACTCGCGAAGCCACCGAGTACCTGGCCAAGGTCGAAGACGGCAGCGTGGCCGCGCCAGTGGTGCCGCAGCGCCAGCTCGACGATTTTCGCAGCAAGTTGCCGTCCCAGCCCCAGGCCACCGTGGCCATCGACAAGATCTACGCCTTGGCCGCCCAGGAACGCATCACCTTGTCCCGGGGTGAATACTCCCTGGGCGTGGACCCCAAGACCCACCTGGCCCGTTATCAGATTTTGCTGCCGGTACGTGGCAGCTACCCGCAACTGAGGCGTTTCCTGCACGCCTTGCTCGGCCAGTTGCCGGCGGTGGTGCTCGAGGATGTGGAGCTACAACGCAAGAATATCGCCGATACCGACCTGACCGGGCGGATCCGCATGACCCTTTACCTGTCGAGGTCATGATGAATACCAAACGAGTGTCGGGTTGGGTGGCGTTTTTCGGTGTAGCGGCAGCGCTCGCCTGGCTCCCCGAATACTTCAATCAGGCCGACGACAGCGACCTTGCGGTGGCCACCGCGGCTACGCCAGCCAAGGGCAAGACCCCTGGCGCATCAACGGCTGCATCGAGCGCCGCTGCGCTGGCGCCGATCAAGGACCTGAGCCCGGCAGGCGACCTGTTCGCCGCCCGCAGCTGGATAGCGGCGCCGGCCCTTGGCACCGTCACTGAACAACCGGTAGTCGTTACTCCTGTGGTGCAAGTCCCCACTGCACCACCGTTGCCCTTCCAGTTTGTCGGCAGGCTGGATGACCGTTCCGATCTGCAGGTGTTTTTGCAGAGCGGCGAAAAAATATACGTCGTGCGCAAAGGGGATGTCATCGACGAAACCTGGCGGATCGAGCGGATTTCCGATAAGGAACTGAGCCTGGTCTACCTGCCTCTGCATTTGGCGCAGACCTTGTCTGTGGGGAGTACGGAATGAACAAATCCCGTTTGCTGATGAGCCTTTGTCTCTGCGCGGGGCTGGCCGCATGCAGTTCGGCGCAGGTGGCCAGGGATGAAGCTTCCGCCCTGATCGAATCGGGTCAGTATGAAGCCGGTCTGGCGCGCATCGAAGAAGGATTGCGGGAAAACCCTCGCGATACCGAATTGCACATGGCTCTCAACAGCGGACGGGCCCGCGCCGTGACGGCACTTCTGACCCAGGCCGACATGGACCGCACCCAGCGTAATTTCGCCGGGGCCCGCATGACTTACAGCCGGGTCTTGAACATCGAACCGAACAACCGCCGTGCCCAGGATTCCCTGCGCCAGCTCGACTACCTGCGCAGCATGGATGAGAAACTCGAACTGGCCCGTGGCGACCTGCGTCGCGGTGACATCTATGGTGCCGACCGCCAGGTCAGACAGATTCTCGAGCTGGACCCGAAGAACGAAGGCGCCCTGGAACTGCAAGGCAGCATCCGCCTGGTGCAGAGCCGCAATGTGGTGCAGTACCCACAACTGCGCACGCGCCTTGACCGGCCGGTGACCCTGGAGTTTCGCGATGCCAACCTCAAGACCATTTTCGAAGTGCTGTCCCAGGTCGCCGGCCTCAACTTCATCTTCGACAAGGACCTGCGCCCGGACATGAAGGCCACGATCTTCGTACGTGACGTGCGTATCGAAGACGCCGTGGATCTGCTGCTGCAACAGAACCAGCTGCATCAGAAAGTGGTCAATGAAAATACCGTGCTGATCTACCCGGACTCGCCGCAGAAAATCAAGGATTACCAGGAGCTGGTGATGCGCACCTTCTACCTGACCAGCATCGATGCCAACACAGCGTTGAACATGATCAAGACCATGCTCAAGACCCGCGACGTGTTCGTCGATGAGCGCCTCAACACCCTGACCATGCGTGATACCGGTGACGCTGTGCGTATGGCGGAAAAACTCCTGCAATCGCAGGATCAGTCCAACCCGGAAGTGGTGCTGGAAGTGGAAGTGATGGAAGTCGCCCGCCAACGCATTCTCGACCTTGGCCTGCAATGGCCCAACACCTTCGGCGTGGTCAACAGCGATGGATCGGCGGTGACCCTTCTCGATCAGCTCAAGGGCATCAACTCCGGCCGCATCACGATCTCGCCATCGCCCCAGGCCAAGATCAATGCCCAGGACAAGGACATCAATACCCTGGCCAGCCCCGTGATTCGGGTCAGCAACCGCGAACAGGCGCGCATCCACATCGGTCAGCGCGTGCCGATCATCAGCGCCACCTCGGTGCCTTCGACCCAGGGCCCGGTGATCACCGAAAGCGTGACCTACCTCGACGTCGGTCTGAAGCTCGAAGTGCAGCCCATCGTGCACCTGAACAACGAAGTGGCGATCAAGATCGCGCTGGAAGTCAGTAACGCCACGCCGCTGACACCGACCGCTCAGGGCACCATTCCGGTCCAGGTCGATACCCGCAACGCCCAGACCACCTTGCGTCTGCATGACGGCGAAACCCAGATCCTCGCCGGTCTGGTGCGCGACGACCACGGCGCCACCGGCAACAAGATTCCCGGCCTTGGCGACATTCCCGGCCTGGGTCGCCTGTTTGGCAGCAACAGGGACGATGTCATCAAATCCGAACTGGTGCTGTCGATCACCCCGCGGATCGTGCGCAATCTGCCGTACCAGAGTCCGTCGGACATGGAGTTCCCGACCGGTACCGAAACCAGCATGCACATCCAGGCACCGGACCGTTCGATGAGCACCACGGTTCAGGTCAACCCCATGACCGCCCCGATCGCCACCACCGTTACCGTCGGGAAGCCTTGATCATGAACGCCTCGCAACGCGGTTTTAGCCTGGTCGAAGTCGTGGTGACGCTCGCCCTGGTCGGCCTGCTGGCCGGCATGGCCGCACCGCTGACCGAGACCGTGGTGCGTCGGGGCAAAGAGCAGGACCTGCGAACCGCGCTGTACCAGATCCGCGATGCCATCGACGCTTACAAACAAGCCGTCGACGCGGGCTACATCGAGAAGTCGCTCGACAGCAGCGGCTACCCGCCGAACCTGCAAGTACTGGTCGAGGGTGTGCGTGACACGCGCAGCGCAAAGGGCGCCAAGTTCTACTTCCTGCGGCGCATCCCCCGTGACCCGCTGGCAGCCGTCAAGCGTGACGACGAGGGCGGCTGGGGCCTGCGTTCCTATGACAGTTCGGCTGAGAACCCGCGCGAGGGCCAGGACGTCTTTGACGTTTACTCCAAAGCCCGCGGCAAGGGCCTCAATGGCATCGCCTACCGAGAGTGGTGAGCATATGCGTCGGCAAAAGGGCTTTACCCTGATTGAACTGATGGTGGTCATGGCAATCATCGCGACCCTGATGACGATCGCCTTGCCACGCTACTTCAGCAGCCTGGAAGCTTCCAAAGAGACCACTTTGCATCAGAGCCTGTCGTCCATGCGTGAGGCACTGGATCATTACTATGGAGACACCGGGCGTTATCCTGACTCCATCGAACAGCTGGTCGAACTGCGCTACCTGCGCAACCAGCCGCTGGACCCGATTGCCGAGCGCAAGGACACCTGGGTCATAGTCGCGCCACCGGATGGCGTGGCGGGCGGGGTGGCCGATATCAAGAGTGGGGCCAGCGGGAGGGCGCGTGATGGCACCCTGTATTCCGAGTGGTAAACCTTCCAACCAGGACGGGTTCACCTACCTGGGTGTGCTGTTTCTGGTCGTCGTGCTAGGCATGGGCCTGGCCAGTGCCGGCGAGTTGTGGGCCACCGCTTCGCGCCGCGATCGCGAAAACCAGTTGCTCTGGGTCGGTACGCAATATGCCCAGGCGCTGCGTAGCTATTACCGCAGCTCGCCCGGTATGGCCCAGTATCCGAAAGAACTCAAGGACCTGTTGCAGGATGAGCGTTTCCCGTCGGCCAGGCACCATCTGCGGCAGTTGTACCCGGAGCCGATGACGGGTGGTGAATGGGAGCTGATGCGCGATTTGGACGGGCGGATCAGCGGTGTGTACTGCCCGTCCGAGCAGAAGCCGCTCAAGCAAGAGAATTTTCCCAGCCAGTGGGCGGACTTCAAAGGCATGGCCAGCTACAAGGATTGGCAGTTCGTGGCCGAGAAAGTCTCCTTCGAAGGTACCGACGGGCTGCCGAAAGCACAGTCCACTGAACCTCAGGCATTGCAGCCTTAAACCTTCAGTCAACACATTTCCGCCAAATGTACCCGTTCCAATTGTGGGAGCGGGCTTGCTCGCGAAGGCGGCCTGACAGCCGACCTGTCTTTTGTTGACCGTGTACATATCCATTGCTGCGGTAACGGCGGCTGGCGGTTTCGCCCTTACGGCGAGTCCCTTTTGTCAAACGCCCGGAGTGCCGGCCCAGCCAAAAGGAACCAAAAAGTCTCGCCCCTTACGTACGGCCCCTCGCTGAGGCTCGGGGTTCCTTCGCTCCGGCATTCATCCGGGGGCATCGCCCTCCGGTTGGCTTCGCTGGCACCTACATGCGATGTGTTCGACTGCGTCGAACGGCGCTGCGCGCCAATCCCCGGATAAACACCTCCACTCAGCCTGCCGAGGGGGCGGGTGGATCAAGATCAAAAGCTGCAGGCGAGCTAACGCTCGGCCTGATGAGTGGTGAAGAGCGTGGGGGTACGGGGCCCTGCTTTTGCTCTGCTCTTCTGTGGGAGCGAGCTTGCTCGCGATGGCGGTCTTACAACCAACGATAATCCTTTGGCTCACACCACAGGAATTTGTGGATGTCAGAGGCGGCTGTAGGATCAGGAGTGAGGCTACACCGCCTTGCGTCGTTGCCTACATCTACGCCAGAATCCGCCGGCTTGTGGGCCTTGGACCCTGATTCTATCGTTGCCGGGTCGCTGCAAATTCAGCGATCGGGTTTCGCAGCCCAGGTTAATCAAGGCGCTCAGCGCCACCGTTTCCTTGCAGTTGGCGCTTTTGTTCGCCCACTGTTTTGCGTTATGGCGGCTGTGCGCGGGAGACTTTCGGGTCTGCCGGGTTCCTTGATTCCCGGTCTGCGAACCCGCGTATGGCCGCCACCTTCTTCGCTTCGCAGCGAATTGTGGCGGCTCCATCAATCAAGGAGCTTCGTCATGGTCAAACCCACGCCAAATCCCCCCGAATCAAAAGCCGATACCAGTCAGCGTGCATCAACTCTCCACCTGAAACCTGCCATCCTCAAAAGCATCGCCCCCCACAATCCCAGCACGATGTTCGTCATGGCCCCGAACATCGACACCGAAACCCTGTTGGCCCACGCCTGTGAATCGCTGGCTTCAGCAAGCGTGATGGCGACTGATTTCGCCACGTTTCTGGATGGCCCGCAACGCAGCATGCTGTTGGGTATCCAGCAGGTGATCATGCTGGCGGACCTGGCGGTCAACCGCGCTCTGGATAACGTTGCCCCATTGGACTAAACACACAACCTTTGTGGCGAGGGGGCAAGCCCCCTCGCCACAAAGGTTGTGTTCGCTTGCACGCTTCAGGCGTTTTCCAGCATCGTGATCAACTGCTCCGGCCACACCGTTTCTCGGGTCTCTTGCAGCTCTGCCACCGACCACCATTTATGGTCAGCTATTACCCGGACTTCGTTAGCCGTCCATCCCTCCCGGGACAGGTGTTCACTGTCGGTATGAACCACGAAATAGCGCTCAACGGACAACACCGTTTCGCCGCTTGGCAGCATCATTGGAAAACTGCGTTCTGCAACGCTCGGACCCACCGTGTCGATGAGTAAACCCGTCTCTTCAAACAGTTCACGAACCGCCGCAACCTCAAAGGATTCACCCTGCTCAAGCCCCCCGCCGGGTGTTGCCCAGTGGCTTTGGCCAGCGAGGGCATCGTTTTTGTGTTGGAAGTGAAACAGCAGAACCTGTTGCGAGGGATTGATCACCAGCAGTCTGGCGGAATTACGTTGGCGCATTTTTTCTTTCCATAGAGTGCCGCGAACCGCAGCTTTCATTGCGGTTCGCGACGGTAAAGCTCATGTCGGCGTAACTACGCCGAAAGGGTTATGCCACCACCCGATAACACGGCACATACGCCGCGCCGCCCGGCAGTTTCATCCGGTGCTGGGCGACGAAGGCTTTGAGCAACAGGTCCAGCGGTTGCATGATCGCCGCGTCGCCACGGATCTGGTACGGCCCGTGTTCTTCGATCAGGCGGATGCCCTTGTCCTTGACGTTGCCGGCGACGATGCCGGAGAACGCGCGGCGCAGGTTCGCTGCCAGTTCGTGGGACGGCAGATCGAGGCTCAGTTTCAGGTTGGCCATGTTTTCGTGGGTCGGGTCGAACGGGCGCTGGAAGCCTTCGTCGATTTTCAGCAGCCAGTTGAAGTGGAACGCGTCGTTGCGCTCGCGGCGGAACTGCTTGACCTCCTTGAGGCCCTGGGTCATCTGCCGCGCCACTTCGGCCGGGTCATTGATGATGATCTGGTAGTGCTGCTTGGCGGTTTCGCCCAGGGTCGCACCGACGAATGCGTCCAGTTGTTCCAGGTACGGCGCGGCGTGTTTCGGCCCGGTGAGGATGACCGGGAAGGGCAGGCCTTCATTGCCCGGGTGCATCAGGATGCCCAGCAGGTACAGGAACTCTTCGGCCGTACCGGCACCGCCCGGGAAGATGATGATGCCGTGGCCGACGCGGACGAAGGCTTCCAGGCGTTTTTCGATGTCCGGCAGGATCACCAGTTCGTTGACGATCGGGTTCGGCGCCTCGGCGGCGATGATTCCGGGTTCGGTCAGGCCCAGGTAGCGGCCGCCGTGGATGCGTTGCTTGGCGTGGGCGATGGTGGCGCCTTTCATCGGGCCTTTCATCACGCCGGGGCCGCAACCGGTGCAGATGTCCAGGCTGCGCAGGCCCAGTTCGTGGCCGACTTTCTTGGTGTATTTGTATTCTTCGGTGTTGATCGAGTGCCCGCCCCAGCACACCACGATCTTCGGCTCGACGCCAGGGCGCAGGGTGCGGGCGTTGCGCAGCAGGTGGAAGACGTAATCGCTGATGCCCTGGGAGCTGCTCAGGTCGATGCGTTGGCTGTCGAGTTCGTTTTCGGTGTAGACGATGTCACGCAGGGCGCTGAACAGCATTTCCCGGGTGCTGGCGATCATCTCACCGTCGACGAAGGCGTCGGCCGGGGCGTTCAGCAGTTCCAGGCGCACGCCACGGTCCTGCTGGTGAATGCGGATTTCAAAATCCTTGTAGGCTTCAAGGATGGTCTTGGCGTTGTCGACATGGGCGCCGGTGTTGAGGATGGCCAGGGCGCACTGGCGGAAGAGGGTGTAGGTGCTGCCGGAACCGGCTTCGCTCAATTGCTGGACTTCCCGTTGCGAGAGTGTTTCCAGGCTGCCTTTAGGACTGACGGAGGCGTTGATAACTTGGCGTTGGGTCATTCAATGATCCTTAAAACGATGTCATTCACACAACAACAACGAATGGCATCCGAATAATGTGTATTCATGAAAGAAGATGGCACGAACTGCGCTGTCTCGCCATGTCCCTGCTTGACGATGAAAAGATGAAAAGGAGCCCCAGCATAGCTAAATCCCGCGCAGAGGCGATAATGGCCCGCAGTCTTTTTACCTCAGACCCCTTTTTACCATTGAAGCTCAGGAAACCCGACGCAATGTTCGAAATCCAGCCGATGAACGCCCAGACCTACCGGCAACAGACCCGGCGCAGCACGGTCATCATTGCCCTGATCTTTCTGGCGCTGGCGATGGTGCTGTCCACGGCGGCGGTGGCTCTGTTCGGCACGCCGGGAGGCGACAATCTGCGCTTCAATGCCGGTGGCGTGTTCGTTGCGGTGCTGGCGATGGCAGCGTTGATGCGCAAGGTGTTCTGGCGCCAGGAATGGATGGCGCCGGCGGTCTACAGTTGGCAACTCAAGCGCAGCCTGATGAGCGTTACCAATGTCATGCATCATGTAACGACGGCCGTGGAAAAGGGCGATCCGGTTGCGATGAAGCTGTTGCGTTTCTACCATTTGGGGTTGAACCAGATGCATCAACTCGATGGCAACTCCAGCGACCACGGCCAGTTACTCCGCGAAATGGATCAGCACAAGGAACGAATGCAAGTGCTGGGCATCGACACTGAACAGACGCGGCTGGATCCGGCGTGGCTGGAGGCGGTAAAGCAGGCGTCGCGCTAACATCATTGCGAGCCTGTATCAGGCATAGTGCAAAAGAGGCGATCAGGAAGTATCGCCCTGTCACAGACAATCAGGGAGCACCATGGGACATCCATCGATCAACGATCATATTGAAATGCTCCGGCCAGCCGTGCCCCGGCTCAAGGTCCGCTCGGCGGTGATCCTGCTGCTCGCAGTGTGCCTGTCGATGGTGGCTATCGTGATCTGGGAAGCCTGGAGCTCGCGCCAGTACTACCTGCATGACAAGGAAGTGACGATGTCCAACCTTGCGCAGACCCTGGCATCGCAAGCGCAGGCAACGATCAAGCAGGCCGACACACTGTTGTTCACCCTGGTCGATCGGCTGGAGCACGAGGGTGTGGATCAATCCCGGCTGCCGGCATTGCTCAATGCCCAGCGCAGTGAGTTGAGTCAGCTCCATGGCGTGTTCGTTTTCGACGAAAAAGGGCAATGGATCGCCAATTCCAACGGCGCCGGCCAAACCGGCGTCAACAATTCCGACCGCGAATACTTCACCTTCCATCGCGATAACCCCAGTCGTGGGCCGCACATCGGGCCGTCGATCAAGAGCCGTTCGAGCGGTGAATGGATCATGACGGTTTCGCGCCGGGTCAATCATCCCGACGGCAGCTTTGCCGGGGTGGCGGTGGCGACGATTTACCTCAGCCATTTCCTGCAGCTCTACGACAGCATCGACATGGGCAGTAACGGCGTGATCAACCTGATTGCCGACAATGCCAGCATTGTCATTCGCAGACCCTTCAAGGAGGCGGACATCGGCACCAGCCTCGCCAAGAGCCCGTTGTTCACCCAGTTGTTGCCCAAGGGCGACGCGGGTACGGCGACGATCAGGTCGATCATCGACGGTGTCGAGCGGGTGATAGGGTATCGCCGGGTCGAGGGTTATCCGCTGATCGTTTTTACCGCGTTGAACAAGGATGAAGTGCTCGGCAGCTGGCGCAAGGAGACGCTGCTCAGCACCGGCATCGTCACGCTGTTGCTGGGTTTTCTCGGGGTACTGGGGTTTCGGCTTATCAAGCTGATGAAACAGCAGAACCTGGTGCAGGTCGAGTTGCTGGACACCCAGGACAAGCTCCTGGAGGTCAATCGCAACCTCGAAGGCCTGGCCCTCAAGGACGCGCTGACGGGGCTGGCCAACCGCCGTCAGCTCGATGCTTTCATCGATGCCGAAATGGGCCGTGCCCGACGCAGCCAGTCCGAATTGGCGCTGTTGATGATTGATGTCGACCATTTCAAACCGTTCAACGACCGCTACGGCCACCTGGCCGGTGACGAGTGTTTGCGCAAGGTCAGTGCGATCATCACGGACAGCATCAAGCGTCCCGGTGACCTGGCCGCCCGCTATGGTGGCGAAGAGTTTGCCGTGGTGCTGCCCGGCAGCGACTATGTGGGGGCATTTCTGGTGGCGGAGAAAATCCGCCGTGCGGTACTGCAGGCCGACATTGCCCACAGTGACAGCCCGGAAGGCACCGTGACTGTCAGTGTCGGCGTCTGTGCCAGCAATGCCGCGTCCCCGGTCCGCCCCGAAGACCTGATTGGTGCGGCAGACAAGGCGCTGTACGTGGCCAAGGCCAGTGGGCGAAACATGAGCGTGATCGCCAACTGAACGTCGGGCGTCAGACAAACCGGTCCGTTCCCTGGACCAGTCAGGTAGCCAGGTACGATTTCTTCAGCTGCTCCAGCCACCAGCCCAGGGCGCGACCGTCATGGTCGCCACGCCAACCGGCGTACAGGATGTTCGGCTCTCGCGGGTCGGCCATCGGCTTTTCAACCAGCGTGCCGTTTTCAGCAGCGAGCCAACCCGGTTCCTTAGCAGCCAGCCCACCCCCAGTGCATTGCACTGGGCGAGGATTTTTGCGCGCATTGTCCGCGCGGTCTTCGCGCAGGGCCTCCCATTCTCCTTTGAGCACTTCCTGGGTTATGCGCAGCGGTACGCCGGATTGTTCAGTGCGTCGAGTTCGTCGATCACCGGAATCAAGGTCTCGAACTCCAGCAGTTCGTCGGTGACGATCCACAAGCGGCTCTCCCAGCCATAGGCGACTTGCTGGACCCGTTGGGTCGGGCGCGAGACGTCCTGCATCAGCCGCGCCGCTTCGTTGACCAGCCGCTCGCCTGCCGGGGTCAGTTGCAAACGGTAGCGGCGGCGGTCGAACAGCAATGCATCGAAGCGTTCCTCCAGTTGCCACGCCGCATAGGACACGGTCGACGGCGCTTTGCCCAGGTGTGCCGCCGCCCGCGACAGGTTGCCGGTTTCGCGGATGGCCTCGAGCAGCGCCGGGTCTTCTGTCGACAGCATGTGCAAAATTCTTGAGGGGCCATACGGTATCTACAGAAGAATATGCGTTCCCTGTGTTCCGTATGCGGCAATAAAGATCGCGATCATCCCCACAAGGGCCACTACGCGATTATTGCTGCAACCCGGTTGCCTGGTTACCGGAGCCTTCCTGGTTGAAGTTGGTGCTGTCGCCGACAAGTACGCCGGATGGGATGGCAAGTAACTCATTCAATACCTGCTTGAAGCTGACCAACAGGGCTTGTACACAATCTTCAGAAATGGCGTCACGGTAGTAGGAAAGACTACCGACCAATCCGCTTTCGGTACGTAGTGTGTTAAGCGAAACATCGGTCTTGATCCCGCTGGATGGAACACCGATACCGTGGAGCTGTGATGTGCCTAATTGGCGCTGCCGCGAGGGATAGTTATGGTGGTTATACCAATAGGGAAATCGGGAGCCGTAAGCGACAGCGCGGGGCGAGCAGTGCGCCTCAAAAATATGCGGCGGCAGCATGGCGTGGCCATAGGCATCCAACACGCAATGGTTGACCTGCTCCAGCAGCAACAGAGAAGGAGACCATTCACAAAGCCGGGGGCGAATCACCATGGGGTGAACAAAATACCCCACTACCGGCTCCAGGGCCGCGTCGGTCCGGTTAGCCACCGGAGAACGTACGTAGAGGTCGGTCGTGCCTGTGTTTCTGGCGAGAGAAACCAGGAACGCAGTGAGGATAACGGTATAAAGGCTGAAGCCCGTTCGGCTGCACAATTGCGCGATTGCGGGGTATTGCACATCCAGATTAAGCGGTAGAACGGCACTGCGATAGGTGAATTGCCGGGGTCGCTCAATAGCGCCGAGCAATGGAAAGGGGTCGGGCAGTTGTTTCAGTGTCTCTTGCCAAAAAGCACTATGTTTATCCAACAGGTTTTCAGCCAAACGTTGATGTTGGGCATCGGTATAATCTGCGTATTGCAGGCAGTATTTGGCTTTGTCAGGCACGCCGGTGGCGAGTAATGACTGATAGTGCGCGCAAAGCTGGTCCATCAGTACCGCACCTGACCAGCCATCGAATGCAATGTGATGGGCAGTGATGATCAGCACGTCGTCTGTCCCTTGGCATTCAAGGTAGGTTACCCGGATTAACGGTGGATGTTTCAGGTCAAAAGCGGTCACTGTTTCTTCAGCGATCAGATCTGTCACGGTTCGGCTGATATCGCTTTCAAGCGCCAGGTTTATCAGGTGAAAAGGCAACGGGAACTCATCCAGGGCGTGTTGTGAACGACGCCACTGATCGTGAGCGTTGAATTCGAAACTGCAACGTAACGCCGGTTGCTGTTCAAGTACGGCGCCGAAGGCTTCGCGAACCCTGGCCACTGAACATTCGCCGCGAATGTAAAACGCCATCACCACATTTTCCAGATAGGCTGGGGTCTCGTTGGGCTTTTCAAGGATCTCGCGTTGAGCCAGTCCGGGCGTATCTTCACCTTCTCGCTTGCGCCAGACGTGGGCGTCCAGCAATAGGCTGTTTTCACTACCCTGGCGTGCGCTGCCGTTGAGCAGCCTCGTCTGCTGAGCCAGTGTCGGATGGTCGAAAATATCTTTGGGGGTCAGGTCAACATTGAACAGGTTGGCAATTTTGCCAAGCAGCATCATGACCGACAGGGAAGTCGCACCGCATTCAAAAAAATGGCTGTCGGCCGAGATGGCCTGGTGGTTGAGGATTTCTTTCCAGATAGCTTGTAATCGATCGAATGTCGAAGCGTCGCCAGTGACTGACGGTGTGGTGCGACTCATGATGCCCCCTTTGCAGTTTAAATTTTCCGTTATAGGGGGGGTACTGTTGACGATTGTAGATGGATTGTTAAGTCGGATTTTTCCTGCGTTTTCAGCTCCTTTTCCATTTATCGAGTGAGTCGGTTCCTACAAATTAATCACCCGATTCAACTCTTTGCTCTGGAAAGGGAGCGGCCGCAGACTGCGATCCTTCAGAGGCACTTCCATTTCCTGAACACTCGAAGATAAACCAGCACATTGAGTGCCAGTACCACAGCGGCCAGCCACAGTTGAATAGCCGGCGTCAGCCCCGCCGGGTAAATCACCGGCCAAATGTAATGCTCGATGAACCCACCGCCATAGCCGGTTTGCCCGGCGTCATGGCGCATGCGGTTTTCCCAGTCGGTCAGCGGGCAGGGCAGGTGGAAGAACTCCACCGCCATACCCCACAGCGCGGCCGGCGGGTGCCACCAGATCAGGTGGCGCCATTTGAGCACCAGCAACCCGCCGAACAACACAAACACGATGAACAGCAAGTGAAACAGCATCAGCCCGTCGGCGGCGATTCGGTACAGCATGTCGGTGCCCCTGAAGGCTGAACGAATCGCTCCATGTTACTCGGGCCGCAGGCCGGTGCTCTATCGATTGTCGCGGCCCAATGCGCTGAGCACACCCTTCAAACGCTCGGTCATCGGTTCACTGCTGCGTTGCATGGGCGCGCGCAGTTCATCACCGATCAAGCCTTGCAGGGCCAGCGCGGTTTTCACCGGGGCCGGGTTGGGCTCCAGGAACAGGCTGCTGATCAGTGGCAGCAAACGGAAAAACGTGGCGCGGCCCTCGGCCAATTGGTTGGCGCGGATCTGTCGGTGTAATTGTACGAACAGTTCGGGATGGACATGCGCCGACGCGGCAATCGCACCTTTGGCGCCCAGGCACAGGGCATTGAAGATCTGGTTGTCTTCGCCGCACAGCACGTCGACAAGGCCGCTGTTGAGCAAGGCGAGGGTGTTGGAAAAATTACCGCCGCAATCCTTGATGGCGACGATCCGCTCGTGGGCGACGATGTTGAGCAGGGTCGCCTGTTCGAAGGCCACGCCGGTACGGTATGGGATGTCGTAGAGAATCAGCGGTACGCTGGAGGCATCGGCGACCGTGCGGAAAAACGCTTCGAGGCCGGCCTGGGAAGGGCGGATGTAATACGGTGCCGGCACCAGCAGGCCAGCCACCGGGCGCTTGAGGATCTCGCTCTGGAACTGCAACAACTCGGTCAGGTTGTTACCGGCCAGGCCCATGACCACCTGTTGCGCCGGCACCAGTTCCAGCACCGCATCGAGCACCGCCAGTTGCTCATGCTTGCCCATCGCGGCCGGTTCGCCGGTGGTGCCGCAAACGATGAGTCCGTCGACACCTTTTTCCAGCAGATGGCTGACCAGCCGGCGCAAGCCGACAAAATCGATGGCGCCGTTGTGGAACGGTGTGACCAGTGGAACCCAGATACCTTGAAACGCTGACATGCACTTTCTCCTGATGGTTGACCGATTTCGTCACCGTCAGGGGCATGGAAGGAGAGTAAGCAAGGGGAGGGTGGTCCGTCGCGCTCAATGTCCTGTCAGCTCATCTGACGGGACAGCGCGCCCCGGTCACATGAGCGACTGTTTCTTCGATTTGAGGGCGTGCGCAACGCAACCTTGCGCCTTGGCAATCAAGCCAATGACGGAAGAGTCGAGATTGAAGGTTGCGGACATACTTGCTTACACCCTGAGTGAGGCGCTCAGTTTTAAAAGCCGGCGCGCCGTTTGTCAATCACGAAAATCGGCGTACTCGGCGCGCATTCGGCCATTGTGCTTGGCCTTGTACAGCAGATGATCGACCTGTTCGACGAATTCCAGGGCCGTCGCGTGCATCGACGCCAGGGTGGTGCCGACGCCGAGGCTGATACTCAGCAGCTTCGACACGTTCGAGAATTCATGGGGGATCTGCTGCTGACGAATCAGGTGCAGGCACTTGTGGGCCACCAGACGCGCTGACTCGGCATCGGTTTCCGGCAGCAGCCAGACAAACTCTTCACCGCCGATCCGCGCAATGAAATCCCGTGGCCGGTTCGCCGCAAGGGACAAGGTTTGCGCAACGCGGCGCAGGCATTCGTCGCCCTTGATGTGGCCGTAATGGTCGTTGTACTGCTTGAAGTAGTCGATATCCAGCACGATCACCGACAACGGCAAGCCGGTGCGCTGGGCATTGTTCCACTCGCGCTCCAGCACGGTGTCGAACATGCGCCGGTTGGCGATGCCGGTCAGGCCGTCCTGGAAGGAATACTCTTCAAGCTGCTTTTGCAGGCGGATCAGGTGCTCTTCGGTTTTCTTGCGCTCGCTGATATCGAACATGAAACCTACCAGCGCCTCGACTTCGCCGTCCTTGCGCACCACATGCACCACATCGCGGATCCACACGTACTCACCGCTTTCGGTGAGTGCGCGATAGTCGGCCTCGTGATCGATACCGGCGCGCGATTGCGAGACGCAGAAGTCCATCACGTAGTCGCGGTCATCCGGATGCATGCGCTCGACCCAGTCATTGACCGACGCCCAGCTGTGCTGTTTCCAGCCCAGCAATTCTTCGATCTGTGGCCCGATGTAGCTGAACGTCATGGTTTTCCAGTCGATGCGCCAGGGAATCGCCCGGGTCGACTCAAGCAGGGTTTTATAAACGTCGCTGTCGGTTTCCACTGAACTCATGAAGGGCCTGCCTCGATGAAAATGCAGGCCATCATGTTGCTACCACTTTGCCGAATCAAGCGGGCAGCCGATGAATGGCACGCTGCGTATCAGTGAGCAAGATTGTTCAAGCCTTCGGCAGCGACTGCTGGCACAGTCTGGGGTCTATCCCTGTCTGTAGAACGTTATGTCCAATTCAATCATGCCGCGCAGTGCCTTTTTGCGCGGCGCAGCGGCGATCATGCCGTTGTCCCTGGCCACCGCGCCCTGGGGCTTGCTGGCCGGTTCCATGGCCATCGAAGCCAACCTCACGCCCCTGCAAGGCCAGGGTCTGTCGAGCATTGTGTTTGCCGGTGCCGCGCAACTGGTGGCCATCGGCATGCTCAAGGGCGGTGCCGGGATTTTTTCGATCTTGCTGACCACACTGCTGCTGACCTCCCAGCATTTGCTCTACGGGATGAGCATGCGTTCGGTGATTTCGCCATTGCCGGGGCGTTGGCGCGCGGGCCTGGGGTTTTTGCTCACCGATGAGTTGTTCGCACTGACCAGCCAGCACGACAAACAGCAGTTCAACCGTTGGTACGCCCTGGGCGTGGGCCTGACGTTCTACATCGCCTGGAACCTGTTCACCCTGGCGGGCATTGTGCTCGGCAGCAGCATTCCCGGCCTTGAACACCTGGGCCTGGATTTCTCCATCGCTGCGACCTTCATTGCCCTGATCACCCCGGTGGTGCGCAATGTGCCGACCGTGGTGTGCGTGGCGGTGTCGCTGTTCTGCTCGGTGCTGTTCAGCTACTGGCAATGGGGCTCGGCGCTGGTGCTGTCGGGGTTGGCGGGCATGACCGCCGGGTTTGTCTGCAATAAATTCTACGGTGGACGCATATGATGGTCTGGGCGGTGATTATCGGAATGGGCGTGTTGGTGTTCCTCAACCGCTATGTTTTTCTGGAACCGCGACTGCCGCTACGCTTGAGCAGCAATGCCCGGCAGTTCCTCGGGTTTGCCGTACCGGGCATGTTGACCGCCATCTGCGGGCCGATTGTGTTCATGCCGGAAAAACAGCTGAATCTGCACTGGGACAATCCCTATCTGATCAGCTCGCTGGTGGCGGTCGGGCTGGTGCTCTACACGCGCAATACGTTGCTCAGCATGCTGTTGAGCATGGGCTTCTTCTTTTTGCTGCGCTGGTGGCTCTGAGCGGGGCAGGGGAACTGATCTAAGCTTAAGTTGATGACCGATCCCTTCAGGAAGAGAGGTGAACATGGCCAATGAACCCAAGCAACCGGACCCGGAAGAAGATGAGGACGAACCCACGGAAGAAGAGATTGAGCAGCAGAAACGTTCGGTACCGGACTGGAAGCATCCTGACGACGGCAAGGAGCTGTCAGAGCCTGACCGCAAGTTCTGAGCAGCACGGGAATACAACGAAGCCCCGCCATTGAGCGTAATGCTGCTGTAGGAGCGAGCTTGCTCGCGATGGTCGTTAACGATTACGCGTGTTTACTGGCTAAACGCGGCGCTCTTGAGTCCATCGCGAGCAAGCTCGCTCCTACAGCTGTTGATCAGTTCATGGGACTTCCTTGATCAGCGTGGCGCCCTGGTTCCTGACATTGCCAACGGCCCTGTCGACCTTGTACCACTCGAATACATCGCTGGCCTCGCCCTGGGATAACGCCATTTCCTCGGCTCGCTCCTTGGGCGTGGCCGGGTCCAGCCATTCCCGCGCCAGTTCGGGCGAGAACACCACCGGTCGGCGGTCATGCACGTCAAGCATGCCGCCCGCGCTGTCGGCCGTCAGAATGACGAATCCGTCGTGCTCCCTGTGGGGCGCTCCACCGATGGGGTACTGGCCGATGGCCGCGCAGAAAACCGGGGCGCGATCCCGTCGTCGAATCAGCCACGGTTGTTTGTTGGCCTCGCCGGTGTCGACCCATTCGAACCAGTTATCAATCGGGCAGATCGCGCGATGGGGCCAGATCGCCCGAAAGTACGGGCCGTGGGCGACTTTCTCGACCCGGGCATTGACCGGCTCCACGCGATCCGTCGCCCAGTGCGGTCGCCAACCCCAACGCACGGCGTCGGCGTGCAGCCGCTCGTTCTCCAGGTGCAGCAGGGCCAGTTGCGTGGTGGGGGCGGCGTTATAGTGCCCCAGGGGTTCGTTGCCGACGCGATTGATCAGCGCGTCGGGGATGCTCAGCACCGCTACGAAGTCGTGGATTCCACGGTATTGCGACAGTCGTCCGCACATGGCCTGACACTCCGGTTAAGACGCTCCTCCCGAAGCTTTGAGTTTAGTTGCTCGTGGCGAAACGGGCCTGGCAAGCACCGGAACCAAACCCTGTGTACCCTATCCAACCTCGGCCCGTCGTCTCGATGCGGGCCAACAACGGATGAGCGGGCGAAGGATCCTTGCCCATTGAAGTATCGACCGTGATGGTCTGGCCCAAGGCAAAAGATGAAACGATTGTTCAAGTGTTTAACGGTGTGCGCCCTGGCAGTGGGTTTGTTCGGCTGTATCGCCGCACCCATCGAAATGACTCCGCGGACCGAGCAGCGTTTGCAGGCGCAACCCCCCATCCGGTTTCTGCTGACCTTCGATGACGGCCCCAGTGCATCGAGCTGGTGGAATCCGACCGTCACTGTATTGGAGAGCCTGGCGCAAAACCCGCTGCAATCGGACATCAAGGCCGTGTTCTTCGTGCAAACCCGCGCTCCGCGAGCCGGTGGCAGCGAATTGGGCCGGGACATCATGCGTCGTGAACATGCCGAAGGTCATATCCTGGGCTTTCACACGGCAACACCCCGGCACACCAATCATCGTTCCCTTGACCCACCCGTGTTGGAGCAGGCCCTCATCGATGGAAGCGCCGACATCGCTGCGATTACCGGCGCTGCGCCAACCCTGTTGCGCCCGCCATTCTGGAACTACGACAAACGCACCTTCGCCGCTTATCAGCGGCATGGCCTGCATGTACTGCTCACCGACTTGAGCGCCAATGACGGCAAGATCTGGGGCTTCAACGCCAGCCCCCGGCGCCGGTCGCACATGCTGCGCTCGATGTCCGAAGTTCGCGAGCGCATTGCCCGCGGCGAGTTGCCGGTGGTCGATGGCGTGATTCCGGTGGTGGTGACCTTCCACGACCTCAACCGCTATACCGCCCGGCATACCCGCGAATACCTGCAGATTCTGCTCGACAGCGCCCGGGAGACCGGGGTGAAAACCGCCGACAAGCCGTTTTACGACGATCAGGCTGCGTTACAGCGGGCGGCCATGGCGCGCACCGTGCGTGACGGTTCGCAGCCAGTCGAATTGCCGGGGTTCTGGAACTGGATTTGGGGTGGGAACACCCGTTAGAAAACCTGAAGATAGGGCCGCTATGCAGCCCAACGGGGCGGTGCGGCTTTCTGACAAGCTCCCTCAGCACAGGTATTCATTGCCTCAAGTCGCTGGCAGCAGCTCATCAATCATCCGCAAACAATGGTTCAACCCCGGCGATACATCGCCCACTCGTCGGCTGAGAATGATCGGCGAGGTGGCATTGTCTTCCAGCAGCGGGGTGAAGCCGATGTCGTCGCGGTGCAGCAACTGCACCGAGGCCGGTACCAGTGTGACGCCGATTCCTGCCCCCACCAACCCGATCGCCGTTTGCAGTTCGTTGGTCCATTGCGCGACGTGGATGCTCACGCCGTAGGACTCGAACAGGGCAATCACATGGTCGGCGTAACTCGGCCTTGGATTGCCGGGGTACAGCACAAAGGGTTCCTTGGCCAGTTCCCGCAAGCTGATGGGCCCTGCGAGCAACGGATGCCCGGCGGGCAGGGCGGCGACAAGGCGGTCTTCGGTGAGCACGGTCTGGACGATGGCCGGGTCGTCGATACGGATTCGACCGAAACCGATGTCGATGCGCCCGGCCTTCAACGCCTGCACCTGTTGCAGGGTGGTCATTTCAGAAAGCCCCAGCTCCAGCTCCAGCGGCTCGCCACTGCGTAACCGGCGGATCAGTTCCGGCAGCACGCCATACAGTGTCGACGGCGCAAAGCCGATACCCAGCCAGGTTTTTTCACCCAACCCGATGCGCCGGGTGTTGTCGCAGACCTTGTTCAGTTGTTCGAGCAGGGCGGTGGAGTGCTCGTGGAAGAACCGCCCGGCGTCGGTCAACTTCAGCGGTCGGCCGCGCTCCAGCAGCATCACCCCCAATTCGTCCTCCAGTTGCTGGATCTGCCGGCTCAACGGCGGTTGGGCAATGTGCAGGCGCTCGGCGGCGCGAGTGAAGTTGAGGGTTTGAGCCAGCACCTGAAAGTAACGCAGGTGACGCAGTTCCATGGGGCCTCCGGATTTTCAATTGAATACCTTAAAGGTATCAAGCCAGACCAATTCTATATTGGCCGCCCGGAAAAAGCCGTATGAGAATCCGACTCAGAACTTCAAGAACCTGACGGGTATCGAAATGCTAGCAACCGCCATTGAGTCGATCGAGACGATCATCGTCGATCTGCCGACCATCCGCCCGCACAAGCTGGCGATGCACACCATGCAGAACCAGACCCTGGTGATCATTCGCGTGCGTTGCGCCGACGGCATCGAAGGCATCGGCGAATCCACCACCATCGGTGGCCTGGCCTACGGCAATGAAAGCCCGGACAGCATCAAGACCAATATCGATACGCACTTCGCGCCACTGTTGATCGGCCAGGACTGCAACAACGTCAACGCGGCCATGTTGCGCCTGGAGCGCAGCATTCGCGGCAACACTTTCGCCAAATCCGGTATTGAAACCGCACTGCTCGATGCTCTGGGCAAACGCCTCGGCCTGCCGGTCAGCGAATTGCTCGGCGGTCGTGTTCGCGATGCGCTGCCCGTGGCCTGGACCCTGGCCAGCGGCGACACCGAGAAGGACATTGCCGAAGCGGAAAAAATGCTCGACCTGCGTCGCCACCGCATCTTCAAACTGAAGATCGGCGCCGGGGAGGTCAACCGTGACCTGGCCCACGTCATCGCTATCAAGAAGGCCCTGGGCGACCGCGCCAGCGTGCGGGTCGACGTCAATCAGGCCTGGGACGAAGCGGTGGCGCTGCGGGCCTGCCGGATCCTCGGCACCAACGGCATCGACCTGATCGAACAGCCGATCTCGCGTAACAACCGCGCCGGCATGGCTCGCCTCAACGCGATGAGCCCGGCGCCGATCATGGCCGACGAATCCATCGAATGCGTGGAAGATGCGTTCAACCTGGCCCGCGAAGGCGCAGCTTCGGTGTTCGCCCTGAAAATTGCCAAGAATGGTGGCCCACGTGCCGTATTGCGCACCGCCTCGATCGCTGAAGCGGCCGGTATTGCCCTGTACGGCGGCACCATGCTTGAAGGTGGCCTGGGCACCATGGCCTCGGCCCATGCCTTCGTCACCCTGAACAAGCTGGCGTGGGACACCGAACTGTTCGGCCCGTTGCTGCTGACCGAAGACATTCTCAGCGAACCGCTGGTGTATCGCGATTTTGAACTGCACGTGCCGAAAACGCCGGGCCTGGGCCTGAGCCTGGATGAAGAGCGCCTGGCGTTCTTCCGCCGCGACAAGACCATTCATCAAGCCTGAGGAGAGCATTATGCTGTTCCACGTAAAAATGACCGTGAATCTGCCGGTCGACATGAATCCCGAAGCGGCAGCCAAACTCAAGGCCGACGAGAAAGCCCTGGCCCAGCGCCTGCAAGAGCAGGGCAAGTGGCGCCACCTGTGGCGCATCGCCGGGCACTACGCCAACTACAGCGTGTTCGATGTCGACAGCGTTCAAGAATTGCATGACCTGCTGATGCAATTACCGCTGTTCCCGTACATGGCAATCGAAATCGACGCGATGTGCCGGCATCCTTCTTCCATCCGTGACGATGACCGCTGAGCCCAGCCTGTTCAGCGCTACGCTAATAATTACAAGATGAGGAACCATACAAAATGAACGTCAAGATTTCCCACACTGCCGAAGTCCAGAAATTTCTCGAAGAGGCCAGCGGCCTGCTCAACGACGCCGGCAACCCACGGACCAAAGCGCTGGTGTACCGCATCCTGCGTGATTCGGTGAACATCATCGAAGACTTGGCCGTGACCCCGGAAGAGTTCTGGAAAGCCGTCAACTACCTCAACGTGCTGGGCGCTCGCCAGGAAGCCGGGCTGGTGGTGGCCGGTCTCGGTCTGGAGCACTACCTCGACCTGCTGATGGACGCCGAAGACGAGCAGGCCGGCAAATCCGGTGGCACGCCGCGCACCATCGAAGGCCCGCTGTACGTGGCGGGTGCGCCGCTGTCGGTTGGCGAAGCGCGTCTGGACGACGGCGTCGATCCGGGTGTGACCCTGTTCATGCAAGGCCGCGTGTTCAACACCGCTGGCGAACCTCTGGCCGGCGCCGTGGTGGATGTCTGGCACGCCAATACCGGTGGCACCTACTCGTACTTCGACACCACGCAATCGGAATTCAACCTGCGTCGACGTATCGTGACCGACGCTGAAGGCCGCTATCGTTTCCGCAGTATCGTGCCGTCGGGCTATGGCTGCCCACCGGACGGTCCGACCCAGCAACTGCTCGATCAACTGGGTCGTCATGGCCAGCGTCCGGCGCACGTGCACTTCTTCATTTCCGCGCCGGATCATCGCCACCTGACCACCCAGATCAACCTTGACGGCGATCAATACCTGCACGACGATTTCGCCTACGCCACCCGTGACGAACTGATCGCCAAAATCACCTTTAGCGACGATCAGCAGCGCGCGGCGGCCCATGGTGTGAGCGGTCGCTTTGCTGAAATCGACTTCGATTTCACCCTGCAGTCGTCGGCCCAGCCTGAAGAACAGCAGCGCCACGAGCGGGTTCGCGCACTGGAAGACTGATAGCACGACCCTGTGGGATCACCACTCTGTGGGAGCGAGCTTGCTCGCGATAGCGGTTTTACATTCAACATCCCTGTTGACTGGCACTCCGTCATCGCGAGCAAGCTCGCTCCCACAAGGGTTTCGGCTAACTGTCTGGAAAATCTCAAGGGACTGATGCAGTGTTCTAGAATGGCCCGACGCGACCAATAACAACAACGAGAGTGATCCGATGATGCAAGCTCAACTGTTGAGTCAGCGCAGCAGAGTATTCGACCATGCCGACCCCTATGCGGTGTCGGGCTACGTCAATCAGCACGTCGGTAATCACTGCATTCTCATGCCCCGTGCCGGCAGCCCGCTGGCCAGCCTTGACCATCGCAAGTTCGCCAGCCTCGACCTGTGCCGCATCAGCTACGGTGCCAGTGTGCGGGTGACGTCCGGTGCGCTGGACAGCATCTATCACCTGCAAGTGCTGCTGCGCGGCAATTGCCTGTGGCGTGGCCACGGCCAGGAGCATTACTTCGCTCCCGGCGAATTGCTGCTGATCAATCCTGACGATCCGGTGGACCTGACGTACTCCGCCGATTGCGAAAAATTCATCCTCAAAGTCCCGACCCGCTTGTTTGAATCGGTCTGCGATGAGCAGCGCTGGCGCTATCCGGGGCAGGGCGTGCGGTTTCTGGAAAACCGTTATCAGCTCGATGAACTGGAAGGCTTCGTCAACCTGTTGGCGATGATCTGCCAGGAGGCCGAATCCACCGAGCAGATCCCCAGGGTTCAGGAGCATTACACGCAGATCATCGTCAGCAAGATGCTCAGCTTGATGAAAACCAACGTCAGCCGCCTCGAACTGGGCTCGCAGACGGCCACGTTCGAGGCGATTGCCGACTACATCGCCAATAACCTCAAACAGGACATCGACAGCGAAGAGCTGGCGCGCCAGGCTCACATGAGCCTGCGTTCGTTGTACGGATTGTTCGAGCGAAATGCCGGCCTCACGCCGAAAAATTATCTACGCCAGAAACGCCTGGAACGCATCAACGCTTGCCTGAGCGATCCAACCTGCAACGTGCGCAACGTCACCGAAGTGGCGATGGATTACGGCTTCCTGCACCTGGGCCGGTTCTCCGACAGCTACCGCAAGCAGTTCGGCGAATTGCCGTCCGATACCCTCAAGCGTCGGCATTGAGGCGCTGAAAATGGCGGCCTTGTAGTCGACCAGTCGCTCGCGGATGTACCCGATCTACTGTAGGAGCGAGCCTGCTCGCGATGGATGTCAACGATGACGCGTGGAACCTGACACCCCGCAGTGCTCTCAGGTTTTTCGCGAGCAAGCTCGCTCCTACAAAAAACACATTGCACAAAACGGATAAACGTCTGCACTGCGCGGATATTCCAGCCTGACCCCCCGTCCTAGCATGACCCCTGCCTGAACAATAACAATGGAGGCGGCGGCCATGACCCTGCGACCCGAATATTTGCATTCCCTGCTTGAAGACGATCCCGAGCAAGGCCTCTATCGCTGCAAGCGCGAGATGTTCACCGACCCCCGGTTGTTCGATCTGGAGATGGAACACATCTTCGAAGGCAACTGGCTGTATCTGGCCCACGAAAGCCAGATTCCCAACATCAACGATTTCTACACCACGACCATGGGGCGCCAGTCGATCTTCATCGCGCGCAACAAGGACGGTGTGCTCAATGCCTTTATCAACGCCTGCAGCCATCGCGGCGCGACCCTGTGCCGGCACAAATCCGGCAACAAGAGCTCCTACACCTGCCCGTTCCACGGCTGGACCTTCAACAACTCCGGCAAGCTGCTCAAGGTCAAAGACCCGGCCAACGCCGGCTACCCGTCGAGCTTCAACTGCGAAGGTTCCCACGACCTGACCAAGGTTGCGCGGTTCGAGTCCTATCGCGGCTTCCTGTTCGGCAGCCTGAAAGCTGATGTACTGCCACTGGTCGAACACCTGGGCGAGTCGGCGAAGATTATCGACATGATCGTCGACCAGTCCGCCGATGGCCTGGAGGTGCTGCGTGGCTCCTCCAGCTACATCTACGAAGGCAACTGGAAACTCACCGCCGAGAACGGCGCCGATGGCTACCACGTCAGCTCCGTGCACTGGAACTACGCGGCCACCCAGAACCAGCGCAAGCAGCGCGAAGCCGGCGACACCAACCCTACCATGAGCGCCGGCAGCTGGGCCAAGCAGGGCGGTGGTTTCTATTCCTTCGACAAGGGCCACATGCTGCTCTGGACCCGTTGGGCCAACCCCGAGGACCGTCCACTGTACGAGCGCCGCGATGAGCTGGCGCAAGACTTCGGCAAGGCCCGCGCCGACTGGATGATCGAGAACTCGCGCAACCTGTGCCTGTACCCGAACGTGTACCTGATGGACCAGTTCAGCTCGCAGATCCGCATTGCCCGGCCGATCTCGGTCAACCGCACGGAAATCACCATCTACTGCATCGCCCCCAAAGGCGAGAGCGACCACGCCCGCTCCAGCCGGATTCGCCAGTACGAGGATTTCTTCAACGTCAGCGGCATGGCCACGCCCGACGATCTGGAAGAGTTCCGCTCCTGTCAGACCAGCTACCAGGGCAGCGTCACCACCTGGAACGACATGTCCCGTGGCGCCGAGCACTGGATTGAAGGTGCTGACGAGGCTGCAAAAGAAATCGACCTGCATCCGCTGCTCAGCGGCGTGCGCACCGAGGACGAAGGCCTGTTCGTGCTGCAACACAAGTACTGGCAGCAGACCATGCTCAAGGCATTGGCTGCCGAACAGTCGAAGCTGATCGCCGTGGAGGACGTGCAATGACCATTTCTTACGATGCCGTGCGCGACTTTCTCTACCGCGAAGCGCGCTACCTCGATGATCGTCAGTGGGACGAGTGGCTGGAGCTGTACGCCCCCGACGCGACATTCTGGATGCCGTCCTGGGACGATAACGACGAATTGACCGAAGACCCGCAGCGGGAAATCTCGCTGATCTGGTACGGCAACCGCACGGGCCTTGAAGACCGCGTCTTCCGCATCAAGACCGAGCGCTCCAGCGCCAGCGTGCCGGACACCCGCACCTCCCACAACATCAGCAACATCGAGCTGCTCGAACAGGCCGACGGACTGTGCAAGGTGCGCTTCAACTGGCACACCCTGAGTTTTCGCTACAAGACGGTCGACAGCTATTTCGGCAGCAGTTTCTACACCCTCGACGTGCGCGGTGAAAACCCGCTGATCCTGGCCAAGAAAGTGATTCTGAAGAACGATTACGTTCGCCAGGTCATCGATGTCTACCACTTGTGAGACTGCCGTCATGACCCATTCCATTGCGTTCAATTTTGAAGACGGCGTCACCCGGTTCATCGACGCCAACGTCGGCGAAACCGTGGCTGATGCCGCGTACCGCCAGGGCATCAACATCCCGCTGGACTGCCGCGACGGTGCTTGCGGCACCTGCAAGTGTTTTGCCGAAGCCGGCAGCTACGATCTGGGCGAGGAGTACATCGAAGACGCCCTCAGCCCCGAAGAGGCCGCGCAGGGCTTTGTCCTGACCTGCCAGATGCGCGCCAAGAGCGATTGCGTGGTGCGGGTGCCGACGTCATCGGAAGTTTGCCGCACCCGCCAGGCCAGCTACGACGCGACCATCAGCGCGGTGCGCCAGTTGTCCGACAGCACCATCGCGTTGTCGATCAAGGGCGAGTCCTTGAGCAAGCTGGCGTTCCTGCCAGGCCAGTATGTGAACCTGGGGATTCCCGGCAGCGAGCAGACCCGCGCCTATTCGTTCAGCTCGTTGCAGCGCGACGGTGAGGTCAGTTTCCTGATCCGCAACGTGCCGGGTGGCCTGATGAGCAGCTTCCTCACCGGCATGGCCAAGGCCGGTGATTGCATGAGCCTGGCCGGTCCTTTGGGCAGCTTCTACCTGCGCGACGTCCGTCGGCCGTTGTTGCTGCTCGCTGGTGGTACCGGGCTGGCGCCGTTCACCGCGATGCTGGAGAAGATCGCCGAGCAGGGCAGCGATCACCCGCTGCATCTGATCTACGGCGTGACCCACGATTTCGACCTGGTGGAACTCGACCGCCTCGAAGCCTTTGCCGCGCGCATCCCCAACTTCACCTTCAGCGCCTGCGTCGCCAGCCCCGAGAGCCAACACCCGCTCAAGGGCTACGTGACCCAGCACATCGAGCCCAGGCATTTGAACGATGGCGACGTCGACGTCTACCTGTGCGGCCCGCCGCCGATGGTCGAGGCCGTCAGCCGGTACATTGGCGAGCAAGGCATCAAGCCGGCGAATTTCTACTACGAAAAATTTGCTGCCAGCGCGGCTTGAGTCGCAGGCGATTTCCCTTGCTTGGTAAAGACCCCCTGTGGGAGCGAGCTTGCTCGCGATAGCGGTCTGGCAGTCACCAGATATGTCGACTGGAAGGACCTCTTCGCGAGCAAGCTCGCTCCCACAGTTGAACGGCAACCTTCTTCATGAGGTACACATGAACAGATTTCACGAAAAAGTCGCGCTGATCACCGGCGCAGCCCAAGGTATCGGGCGGCGGGTGGCCGAGCGTATGGCCGCCGAAGGGGCGAAGCTGATCCTGGTGGATCGCTCCGACCTGGTGTTCGAAGTCCAGCAACAGTTGGCGCCAACCACTCAGGTACTGGCCCTGACCGCCGACCTTGAGCAATACGAGGAATGCAGTCGGGTGATGCAAACCGCCGTCGAGCGCTTCAGTCGCCTCGATGTGCTGGTCAATAACGTCGGCGGGACGATCTGGGCCAAGCCGTTCGAGCACTATGAAGCGTCACAGATCGAGGCTGAGGTTCGCCGTTCGCTGTTCCCGACCTTGTGGTGTTGCCATGCCGCGCTGCCGTTCATGTTGCAGCAGGGCAGCGGTGCGATCGTCAACGTTTCCTCCATCGCCACCCGCAGCCTCAACCGCGTGCCCTACGGTGCGGCAAAGGGCGGGGTCAATGCCTTGACCGCTTGTCTGGCGTTCGAAACCGCCGGTCGCGGCGTGCGAGTCAATGCCACGGCGCCTGGTGGCACCGAAGCGCCGCCGCGACGCATACCCCGCAATGGTGCCGAGCAGAGTGAGCAGGAAAAACTCTGGTACCAGCAGATCGTCGACCAGACCCTCGACAGCAGTCTGATGAAACGCTACGGCACCCTGGATGAGCAGGCGGGGGCTATTCTGTTTCTGGCCAGCGACGACGCGTCCTATATCACCGGTATGGTCATGCCCGTGGGCGGCGGCGATCAGGGCTGAGGCGAACGACAGACAACCCCATCGGCAAACGGAGTCATGGTGATGAGTGATAAACCCACGATCGTGCTGGTCCATGGTTTTTGGGGCGGCGCTGCCCACTGGAACAAGGTCATCGTTAAATTGGTCAGCCGGGGTGACACACGCATTCGTGCCGTCGAATTGCCGCTGACTTCGCTGGCTGATGATGCCGAGCGTACGCGCATGATGGTCGCACAGGTGCCCGGTCCGGTGCTGCTGGTGGGGCATTCCTATGGCGGCGCGGTGATCACCGAAGCGGGTGATTTGCCGAATGTGGTGGGCCTGGTGTACATCGCCGCATTCGCACCGGACGCCGGTGAAAGCCCCGGTGGCATCACGCAAAGGCATCTGCCAGCGGCGGCGGCCAACCTGGCTCCCGACAGCGACGGATACCTGTGGGTCAAGCCTGAGCTCTACCACGAAAGCTTCTGTCAGGACCTGCCGGCGACCGAAGGGTTGGTCATGGGTATCACCCAGAAAGCGCCGCTGGCGAGTACCTTCGGTGACACTATTGGAACGGTGGCCTGGAAGAAAAAGCCATCGTGGTATCAGATTTCGACCGCAGACCGGATGATCTCGCCACAGAACCAGCAATGGATGGCCGCGCGACTCAACGCCCGGGAGATCCTGACCTTGAATGCCAGCCACGCGTCATTGGCGTCGATGCCCGCCGAAGTGGCGGCCTTGATCGACAGGGCTGCGACGGCGTTGGCCAAAGGCTAGAGCCTACAAGCGGCGCACAAAGGTGCCGACAATACTGCGCATGGCGTCGCTGATGTTCAGGTTGTGTAGCGCATCAAGCGGGTGCCAGATGCAATCGGTGATTTCGTTCAGCGGTCGCAATTGCTCCAGATTCAGCACCGACACCTCGAATACGTGGTGTCGGGTGCCGCCCGATTCCAGTTCCAGCACGTATATCAACTCGTCGACCCGCAGGCCGGTTTCCTCCAGCAGCTCGCGAACGGCGGCATCGGCTGCGCTTTCACCCCGTTCGAGCTTGCCGCCGGGCAGCGTCCAGCGTCCTCCTCGCTTGCGTACCAGCAGTACATGCCGTTCCTGCTCGCAGATGATCGTTGCGCGTACTTTCATTGATTACCTAATGGCCTGTTGAGATGGAGCAGGCATTGAAATGCAGCAGTCGGGCCAGGGTCGATTGAGCACTTTACGAGTAATTCGAGGGGGCAATGCGAGGAAAAGTGCAATCGATTTCGGGAATTTCCATGGCGACGTCTGGTCGGTATTTTGGACAAGGGTGGGTGTAAGGTAGGCAAGTCAACCTGAGATCGCTGCCCGAGAGGAGGTGACTATGAGCGTTCCGATGTTGAACAAGATGCACATGAATGGTTATGACGTACTCAGCGTGAACAACGGCCCCTGGCGGGTATGTACCCAGGGTGACCGGCTTGGCTCGTTTGCCAGTCGGGAGGAAGCGCTGGCATATGCCGCATCGCTGCCCGGCTACAGGGCACGTGCTGCCAGGCCAGCGGGAAAATGAAGCCCCCCTGTAGGAGCGAGCTTGCTCGCGATGGTCGCTAACGATAACGCGTGTTTCCTGGCTAAACCCGGCGCGCTTGAGTCCATCGCGAGCCAGCTCGCTCTCCTGAAAAACCCTTAAGGGCGCTAGTAGCCGCCGCCTCCGCTGGGGCGGGAGGGTTCCCGGGCCTTTTGCTGCGTGTTGCTCCACTCCGCGCAGGTCATGAAGCTCTTGTGGTCGACCATGCCGCGGCCATCGAAACTGACGTTGTACGGCTGCTGATGGTCGGCATGAGTCAGTTTGTAGTCAAAGCACGTACCGGGTTCGACGCTACGATCGCTGACCGCCAGCGGCTGGCCGCCGATTTGTCGGACTTGCTCCTGGGTCATGCCGGTGTCGACTTTCGCGACCAGCGGCTGATCCTTGTAGATCGAGTTGGTGCTGCAGCCTGCCAGCGCGGTCAGTGCTACGACCAGCGTGAATAGAGGTCTGTTCATGGTCGCGCTACCGCTATTGAGCCTTGTTGCGGCTAATGACCTTGGCCTTCACTTCCTCGGCGTAGCCGGACAGTTTTTCTTCATCACCCTGAAATAAAGAACACAGTCTTTGAACGGCTTGCGCGTCGACTTCGCTTCCGAGCAGGCGCAATTGCTGCTCGATGCGCAACAGCTCGACGGCCGACCAGCGTAAATCTGACGCAAGCCCTTGTAGGTCGCGCCGAAGTTCCTGTTCCGATTCGTTAAGCCACATGATGACCTCCTGAACACTGCACACCAAAATTTTAGACCTGTTTACCGCGCCGTATGTTGTGTTCGTCTGAATCTGCAGTTTTCCTTTGGTCGGGAAAACTACAGCGAACGAAAAAATAAGCTGTCCTACTCAAGTGCCGATTGTTACCGCGGGGGCGACGTAAAAAGACCACAACCGATGATTTCAGGGCCATGGCCCAGAAATTGATCGTTGACCTGGAGGCAGCGACCAACCAAGACGTCTGCGAAAGATGGATGGATTATCTGAATTCAAGGAACTAACCGAGGCAAGCGATATCAATGACAGTCGCTGAATCGTTGGGGATAGCTGTAGGGACAACGGCGAGCTACATTTTCTTATTTCAAATTAAAGGAAACAGCATGCGGATGTTGATGGGGGGAGTCGTGTTGGCATTGCTGGGCGGGTGCTCGTTGCCGGCTTCGTTGGTACCGGGTGAGCCGAATGTCAGCAAGTACAGCGAGAAGACGCCAAAAGAGTATGCGGCGTGCGTGTTGCCTGCTTGGCAAAAGGAAGTATCGAATACGACTCAGGTTTCGATATCCAACGGATTCCGCATCACCGCGCCCAGCGTGATCACGGCCGACGAAGTGCTGGATATCGTGAAGTACAAGGAAGGCAGCCGGGTCTCGCTGTATCAGGGGCCACCTTGGGCCAAGTCCGGCGACCTGCGCAAAATCGTGCGCGACTGTTTGTAAGCGCGGGAGACCGAAAATCGGTCAGCGACCGATGTTCGCCTGAATCCAGAAAAAAACCGGATGCCTGGTGCGCATCCGGTTTTTTTTGTGTGGATCAGTCTGAAAGGTTGGTCGACGGGATGATTTGCTCACTGGCCTGGGCGGCACTTTTGCGTTCCCGGCGCTCGTTCATCCAGCTTTCCACTTTGACGACGAACTCTGGCGGGGCCTTGCGCCCGAATTTCCTGGCAATGTCGAGGATGGTTTGTTGCGCGAGGGCCTCTTCCATGCGTTTTTGCGCAACCATCATCGCGCCATTGATCGCGCACAGACCCTCCAGTGCCCACTCAGGCGGGGCACCGTCAAACACGGCGCAACGACCACGGATCTCCCGACAATCGAAAATCGACTTGCGGCCGTCGATGGCATTGACGATATCCAGCAAGGTGATTTCGTCAGCGGGCCGGGCCAGCTTGAAGCCTCCGCGTACGCCTTCGGTGGCGACCACCAGTTTGGCCTTGGCCAGCTTGGTGAAGATTTTCGCCAGATAGTCCTGAGGGACGCCTTGCAGATCGGCAAGGTCGCGCACGCTCGCTTCGCGCGAGTCGTCGCCATTACCCACCAGAAAAAGCAGGCAGTGGATGCCATATTCGACACCCGCGCTGTAAAGAGACATACAAATCTCCGACTGAATTAGTCGCAAATTCTAGCAGCCGACAGCAAGCAAGGCAACGAATCCCTTCTCGTTGGATCTTTTTTCATGACAGCAAAACACTCCTGTAATGCGCTGAATACAGGGGGCTCAGGTCATGGGGCACGTTTTTCGGTGGCAGCTGGCGATAAAAACCTGTTGCAGGACTTAACTAGGATCAATACAGTCGTAGTTATTCGGTCGCAGTGGCAGGCGCTTATCTGGGTACAAGCCCGCGTCGGTCCTTAAACCGCTCAACGATTTTCAACACTTGGTCATTCCCCTCAGGAGTCAAAAAATGAAACAGCACATTCTGGTGATCGGCGCAGGTTTCGGTGGCATGTGGACCGCATTGAGTGCAACGCGCCTGTTCGACATTCACGGCCACAACGATGTTGAAGTGACCGTGCTGGCGCCCCAGGCCGAACTCCGCGTGCGTCCGCGCTTCTACGAACCGAATGCCCATCAACTGGCTGCGCCGATTGGCGATCTGTTTGATGCTGTAGGGGTCAAGTTCATCAAGGGCGCGGCGCAGACCATCAATGTCGAGCAAAAGCAGGTCGGCTATGTCGATGCCACAGGGGCCCGACAAGTCTGCAGCTACGACAAACTCGTTCTGGCTACCGGCAGTCGTCTGGCTTCGTCGAGCACTCCGGGCGTGGCCGAACATGCCTTCGACGTCGATCAGATCGAGCAGGCCGTTCGCCTGGAAAACCACCTCAAGGCGCTGGCCAGCCAGCCCGAAAGCAAGGCGCGCAACACGGTGGTGGTGGCCGGTGGCGGTTTCACCGGGATCGAAACGGCGACTGAAATGCCGACTCGCCTGCGGGCCATCTTCGGCGACCGTGCCGACATCAATGTGATCATCGTGGACCGCGGCGATAAAGTGGGCGGCTCAATGGGTGAGCAAATCGCCGAATCGATCGTCGAGGCCAGTTTGGCGACCGGCGTGCAATGGCACTTGAAAGCTTCGGTTGTGTCGGTCGATGCCGACGGTGTCACCCTGTCCGACGGGGCGCGCATCGATGCAAAAACCGTGGTCTGGACCACCGGCGTTCGCGCCAGCTCCCTGACCGAGCAGATTCCCGCCGAACGTGATCACCTGGGCCGTCTGCATGTCGATGCGCACCTGAAAGTCATTGGCCAGAACGACATTTTCGCTACCGGCGACGTCGCCTATGCGGCCAGTGACGAGATCGGCAACTACGCCTTGATGACCTGTCAGCATGCTATTTCGCTGGGCCGCCATGCCGGCAACAATGTCGCCGCGCAGCTTCTCGGTGTCGACCCGACGCCGTACAGCCAGCCGAAATACGTGACCTGCCTCGACCTGGGGGCCTGGGGCGCGGTGTACACCGAGGGTTGGGATCGTCAGGTCAAGTTGGTCAAGCACGAAGCCAAGGCACTGAAGACTCAGATCAACACCCAGTGGATCTACCCACCGGCGGCTGATCGCGCCTCGGCGCTGGCTTCGGCGGATCCGATGATTCCCGTGGCCTGATTGATTCGAACATCACGTCTGAGTAAAAACATCCCGCTCGGGTTCGCTTGAGCGGGATTTTTTACGCGTTGATTGCTTGTGTGAAATTTACCGTGTATTTTTTCATGAAATTAAAAATACAAAATTTCACGAGGCCGTATGTTTCAGCAATCCACCCGGCATGTCGCCAGTTACTACGCCCATACCTGCGCCGATCGTCTGGTCGATCGAGCCGTACTGGAAGGTGAACAAGACACCGAAGTGCTGATCATCGGGGCCGGGTTCAGTGGATTGCACACGGCTTTGCGTCTGGCGCTGGCCGGCAAGCGCGTGACTTTGCTCGAAGCCAGCCGGGTGGCGTGGGCCGCGTCCGGGCGTAATGGCGGCCAGGCAATTCTCGGCTGGTCGTGCGACATGCCACCGCTGGAAGCGGCGCTGGGTTACGAACGGGCGCGGCGCTTGTGGGACGGCATGCGCTGGGCCGCGCGCGAGCTGCGTGACTTGCCCGGCCGCCATGAGTTCGATTGCGACTACCGCGCCGGCCATCTCTGGACCTCGGTGATGCCGCGTCGGGTAGGTCTGCTGACCGAGTGGCAACACGAGGCGAGCCGCAAATGGGGCCACGACAAACTGCAATTTATCGAGCGCAGCGATTTGCCGCAGTGGGTTGCCAGCGAGCGTTATCAGGCTGGCCTGTTCGATCCCGAGGGCGGGCATTTGAATCCGCTGAAACTGGCCCTGGGCCTTGCGGATGCGATCGAGCGGGCCGGTGGCCGCATCCACGAGCAAAGCAAGGCGTTGAGCTATGGCGAGGAAGGCGACGGGTTTGTGGTAACCACCGAGCGCGGTTGTATTCGCGCCGATGTGCTGGTGCTGGCGTGCAACGCTTACCTCGATCGACTCGACCCGCAACTGGCCAGTTGCGTGTTGCCGGTCGGGACCTATCAGGTCGCGACCGCGCCGCTGACGAAGGAGCTAGCCACCGCGCTGTTGCCGAGCAATGTGTGCGTGACTGACAACCAGTTCGTACTCGATTATTTCCGCCGCACCCCGGATAACCGCCTGCTGTTCGGCGGCGGTTGCACTTACCTGGGCGGCATGCCCAAGGACATCGCTGCCGCGACCCGGCCGTTCCTGGAGCGCGTTTTCCCGCAACTCACCGGCGTCGATCTGGAGTTTGCCTGGGGCGGCCACATCGACCTGACCCTCAAGCGCACACCGGATATCGGACGGCGGGGCGATCTGTACTGGATGCAGGGGTATTCCGGGCATGGCGTGCTGCCGACTCTGGCCGCGGCGCGGGCGGTGTCCGAGGCGGTACTCGGTCAGCCCGACGAGCTGTCCCTGTACCAGGGCCTGAACAACGGCAGTTTTCCCGGCGGCAAATACCTGGCCGCGCCGCTGGAAGCCATCGGCAAGGCCTGGTATCGACTGCGCGACAGCATTTGAAGCGACACTTTCTGGAAGCCTCTAGATGGACATGCAAGAAGAAATCTCGGCGCTGGCGATCCTGATCCAGGACCTGCGCAAACACAAGAAGTACACCCTGAAGGAGCTGGCGGACAAAATCGGCCGCTCCGTGGGTTTTCTGTCCCAGGTCGAGCGCGGCCTGTCGCGCCCGACGGTGGCGGACCTGACCGCCATCAGCGAAACCCTGGGGGTGCCAACCACCTATTTCTACAGCCTGCCCAAACCCATGGCCTTGTCCTGGGTCACTCGCCCGGACGAGCGCCGCACGCTGTATTACGCCGACGGCATCACCGACATCCTCGTTTCGCCGAAAATGCGCGCGTCGTTCTCGATGCTCGAAAGCCAGCTCGAACCCGGTGCCAGCAGCGGTGACCGGCACATGAAGGACAGCTCCGAGCAGGGCGGTTATGTCCTGGAAGGGGAACTGACCCTGTGGCTCGACGACAACGAACCGGTGACTCTGCATCCCGGCGACAGCTTTCAACTGGCCAGCCATGCGCACTGCCGCTACGGCAACCTGTCCGACCAACTGACCCGCGTGCTTTGGGTTTACACCTGATAACAACAAGGAACAAAACGATGGATGCTGTGTGCTCTGAACTGCTGGCCGAGGTTCGCAACTTCCGCCACTGCAACCCCGAAGTGCGCTACGTCGACCTGATCTCCCTGGACATTCCGGGGCATTTCTACGGCAAGCGCTACCCGATCGAGATGCTGGAAAAAGTCGCTGCCGGCAGTGCATTGAAGCTGCCGCAGAACTGCGTGCTGCTCGGCACCCAGGGTGGGCTGTTCAAGATCGGCGATTACTGCTTCAACGATGGTGACCCGGACGCGCTGCGCCGTTTGGTGCCCGGCACGCTGAAGCTGGTGAGCTGGGAAAAGCAGCCCTTGGGCCAGATGCTGATCACCTCCGACGGCACCGAAAAACCCATCGAATTCGAACCCCGTGAAGTGCTGGCGCGGGTGCTGGACCGTCTGCACCGCAAAGGCATTTTCCCGGTGGTGGCCTTCGAGCTGGAATTTTACCTGTTCGACAGCCGCTTGAAGGACGGTTTGCCGCAATTTCCCCGTGATGAGTTGACCGGCGATGCCGACGATCAGCCGAACATGCACATCGAACGCTTGTCGCGCTTCGCCCCGGTGCTCGATGAAATGGTCGAGACCGCTCGAGCCCAGGGCGTCGATGCCACGGTGATCACCGCCGAACTCGGCCCGGGCCAGTTCGAAATCAACTTCGGCCATTGCGATGACGGCCTGCGCGCCGCCGACTGGGCGGCCCTGTTCTGCCGCAGCACCCGGGGCGTGGCGCTCAAGCACAACTACCGCGCCAGCTTCATGGCCAAACCTTACTTGCAACACCCCGGCAGCGGCATGCACGTGCATGTCAGCCTGTATGACCAGGCCGGCAACAACCTGCTGGCGGCGAACGGCCAGCGGGCGCTGCGTCATGCGGTGGCCGGTTGCCTGGATGTGTTGCCGCACTGCATGCCGATTTTTGCCCCGAACCACAATGCCATGCGCCGCCTGAGCGGCACGGTGAACGTCGCGTCCCGTGCCAGTTGGGGCTTCGAGGATCGCGATGCCTGCTTGCGGATTCCAGAGTCGGACATCAAGAACCTGCGCATTGAACATCGTCTGGCCGGCGCCGATGCCAACCCTTATCTGGCGTTGGCGGCGATTCTGGTGGGGTTGGAGCAAGGCCTGGAAGGGGAGCGCGAGCCGATTGCACCGCTCAACGAAGACCGCGGCAGTGGCATCGATTTTCCATTGGAAATGCTCGAAGCGGTGCAGTCCATGCAAAATCATGCAGTGCTGCGCGAAGGCTTGGGGGCGGAGTTCGTGGACGTCTACTGCGAAAACAAGCGTCAGGATCATCTGGCATTTCTGCATGACATCAGCGCGCGGGAGTATCGCTGGTTCCTGTAGTCGCCCTTAGAAAATATGTGGATATTTAATGGGTTAGAGCGTTTAGTAACTGGATAGTGAATAAAAATATCTTGTTACAGGCCGAAATATTCCGTAATATCCGCGCCGCGTTCACCACCACGGTTTATGCATTTTTAAATCCCAGGCGTCCATCAGCTGCCTGGGATTTTTTTTGCCTGAAAATTGAGACCGCAATAGCGCCCCCCCCTCATGGCTATCAGCCGAGCGGCCGGACAGGCGGGTTTTCTCTCGATTGCAATTGCTTGATTCGCTGTTTCTCCGCCAACCAGTTCAAATGTGGCGTCGAGCCGCTATGGCCAAGCAATTCATCCAGCGCGTCCCATTTTTATGACTGGTGAAACCACTCACTTTCCTTGTGAATGATCAACTGCGAGATCGATTGCGCATGGGCCGGCAGGCTGATGGCCGTTTGCAGTTCTTCGGCGGTCATTTTGCCGTCGCGGTTGCGGTCGATGATGTCGAACAGTCGGCTCTTGACCGGTCCCTTGTCTTCAGCGTCCGCCATGGGGCGGTAACGTTCGAGTTGCGTTTCGTCGAATTGGCGGATGTTGCTGAAGAACGAGGCGAGGGCATGTCGGGGCGTGCCGTAGTCGTAGATGATTTCGTAGCCTTCCCACGACCAGGGACTGAACCAGAGCGTGACACCGACTTCTTCGCGCACCCAGCCGTTGAGCAGGTTGCTGTCCGCGTCGTGTAGCAGCCCATCCAGGCGATACCAGGTGCGGGCGTTGTGGCTCGGGCTGGCCGGCACCTGGATTTTTCGGTCGGCCGGTAGAGCATCAAGCACACTTTTGGGGAGTAACAGGTCGGCGTCACTGAATGGGCTGGAGGCACTCGCCATCTGCAAGCGGGCGGCAGTGGCATTGTCTTCATGAGTCACCACCGCGGTGCCCTTGGCCAGCTTCAGCCAGGTCTTGTCTTTATCCGGCAGACGCCGGGCCCAGGCGCGGCTGGCTTCGATGAATGCATCAACGTCATCGCCACTGAACACTCCCAGGTGCAGCTTCTCTTCCGGGTGCTCGGCACGGCATTCGTGATATCGACCGATATGGCCAATCAAATTCCCGGCCTTGATTGGCACCGGGTGGTGGAGCACCACCACCTGATCCGTCGGCGCTGCTGGCTCACCCTGCAGCGACGCGGCCAGCATGCCTTGGAGCGATGCAAAATTCATGTTTTGATTGGCGCGCTCTTATTTGTGGTAGTTAACTTCTCCGCTCAACTTTAATTCCGTGCCGCGACAGCTTTGTGAGAATAATGCTGTGAATAATTATCAAGGCTCTACTTGTCATTCATATTTCGTCTTAAGACCTCACGTTGAATGTTGTTTAATTTGAAGGTGTTTCTCTCAATTATAGTACGATAGTCTTTTTTGTTATTGGCATCAGGCGGATCGCAAATTAGAAGATTGTCAAGTGAAGACGCCGGTGAATCCGTAGGTCTCAAACTGCCTTCCACATATTTTTTTGCTCTAGGAGCTTCTGCGGTTAAATTAAATTCCGGATAGAGTTGGTTGTTCCACCTGCCATCTTGCGTAAACGTGCCGCCGCAGAACTCACCAGTTTCTCTTGCAATAATACAACCGCTGCGTAAGTTAACCAATTCACAATAGGCAATTTCGTGGTTTGTTACTAAGCCGTTTGAGGTTTCTGCTTTGCCGGATTCGACTTGGTGTAGTAATGCGAAGTTACCGTCAGGCGACAACTCGGGGGGATTTATTTTGTCAAAAACTCCACCTTTTTCTATTTCTCCACGAAGGACTCGCACAGTTTTGCCGTCGTTAAGTATCGTCAATGTACGATATCGTTTTCCAATTGGGTCGCTATACTGAAAACGTTCAATGCACAATGAGTTTTTCACTTCGACACATTCAGTTGAGGCGTATCCAAAGCTTCCAAGGTTAAGCGGGATTGCTAATAACACTGCGAGGTAGCGCTTCATAATTTACTCTTCAGGCTTCTAAAACGAAGATCAGCATCAGTCATACGACGTGATGGCCCATAAATTTCCAATAAAGCAGATTCGTGCCTTGCATGATTTATTCCCCAATGGGTTGGATTGTCGGTCAAGGTCGGGTGCATTTCATGAAAAATATCGAGAGCACTGCCGAAATCACTTGCAACATTGCCGGGGCGATTAACGTGATGGTCGAGAACAATTGCCTTGCCCAAGTTCGAGTGAATGTAATCACTTATAATGCGCGGCCGATATCCAGTTGGTGTCACTGAGTTTGACGTTCTAAGGCGGCGAACAAAATCCATTACTTGTTTTGTTATATATTCATTTGTGGTAATCGCATGAGCAAACACGGCGAGCGGTTTAGATTTGAGTTTTGTCTTGCTTTCAAATGATGCCTGATCGAAGCCATCGCGTAGTAAGGTTTTTAGATCGATGCCAGTAATGCCGTTATAATAAAGGAAGCGTCTTCCATTTTCCGTCTTGACCTCCCAGCCGCATTCTACAAACAACGACTGATACAGGGCGGGATGTTCTTGTTTGAACTCGTAGACCTGTTGTGATAGCTCACCTGCACCTTGCGGGTTGATCGTTTTTTGCATCGCGCCAGCAGTCAATACTTCGCTATCGTATGACTGCAGGGCATCAAGATTGCCCTCGTTTTCAGACATCGCCACGAGGATTGCACGCTCCGGGGTTGTCACAATTCCCCTGTTAACTAAGTAATCCCAACCCTTGAAATCTGCAAGTTTTGATTTTCCCCAGTAAACTGGACCGTACTGTTGTCCATAACGTGTGGTTACAAATTTTGCACCGAAGCAACAACCGCAAGCGCACTTATCTTTCACCGGAAAGTTTGTGACTAAGCCAATCGGATGAAAGTGAAACACCTTCCCATACACCGGCAATCCCACTTTCTCCGCCACATCCCCCCACCAACTCAATTGCTTGATCCGTTGTTTCTCCGCCATCCAGTTCACATGCGGCGTCGAGCCGCTATGGCCGAGCAATTCATCCAGCGCGTCCCACTTCTGTGGCTGGTGATACCACTCACTTTCTTTATGAATGATCAACTGCGAGATCGATTGCGCATGGGCCGGCAGGCTGATGGCCGTTTGCAGTTCTTCAGAGGTCATTTTGCCGTCGCGGTTGCGGTCGATGATGTCGAACAGTCGGCTCTTGACCGGCCCCTTGTCTTCTGCGTCGGCCAAGGGGCGGTAGCGTTCGAGTTGAATTTTGTTGAAGTGGCGGATAATTCGCAGGTCTAGACCTCATCGAGTCATTATATTTTTGATGCAACTTATATATTTACATATTCATTTATGTGTGGCGGAAATTTTTTTCTGATCAAATTCTATGTGTTGTATGCCTATGTACGCCTTGTCGATTAAATAGTTCTTTCCCGGAAGAGTGCATGCCTTATCAAAGACGATTGTCTCGTGCTTTCTAACTACAACTCTGTAATTTAAAATGCCTACATTTTCAAATGAATAAACATATGCGCCAGATTTAAAGCGCAATGCAATCCCTGCACTTTCAGGGTTGTTTGATTTGTAAATTGTGAATATTCCTTTAGGTGGGAGTTTTTTTTCAGGGTATTGCATTTTTATTTTTTCTGACTTGTTTCCATAAGTTGGCGTTCCATAGCGATACTGAACATAGCCATCATCAGGAGATGTGTTTGATTTAGCGCAAATCGACGCTACTTCACCTCCGTAGCTATACTGATCCGAACCAGAGTTGAACGCACAGCTAATGTAAACGTCTTCTTCTTCTCTACACGTTGTCGTGCTGATA
The DNA here is from genome assembly GCF_058791055.1 of Pseudomonas sp. EU05-FHT14B02. NCBI lineage: Bacteria > Pseudomonadati > Pseudomonadota > Gammaproteobacteria > Pseudomonadales > Pseudomonadaceae > Pseudomonas > Pseudomonas sp. EU05-FHT14B02. Next base: position 115,807 of record NZ_JBYTDD010000018.1, read on the forward strand.
TCTACGTAAGGGTCATTTGCCAAAGCATTTTGAAATATGAACAATTTCATAGTCACACAGACAAAAAATAGTTTGCTCACTTCAAAATCCCCGCAAGCGATAATCTAGTAAAATTCTCTCTCCTTTGCGGATAACTGTCTGTACGTTTATTTATAACTGCGGTTATCAAGTTCACAATCTCCGGGCTATTACCTTTATCAGCAATTTCATACAGCTTATTGCTTAACCAAAAGCTAACAGCAGATCGAGTCGCGTATTTCATACTCAGTAGCAAATCTGGACTGTCAACAAAATTTGGGTTTTCATTTGGCCATTGCGCTGCAGATTTTAAGTGCCACGTCTGAAACAACGTATAATTGTGAAGTCCCGTTAACTGCTTAAGGCCTCGCCCTCGATACTTCCAGCCATCACCGCTTGAAACTCCTCGATTTCCGAGTTCATTGCGCCCCCCATAAGCACCATTGGCAATGGCCTTGTAGTCTGCTTGGCTCATAGGTGTTCCGTTCTCTTTTATTTTTCCTTCACGTATTTTATATCCGTGCCTCCTTGCTTCTTCCGGATTATTACTGAAGTAACTAAATAGACTAATTAACGCATTGGCCCCGTAGCTAAAATCTTCCTCAACTGTTAAGTTGTCTCCCGTTTCTTGTAAGATCTGCGCAAAAAAATGAGTTCTTCGCAATGGCGTATCTAATTTAAAAAAATCAATATTTTCGTTTAATTCATTTGCAATTTCTCGCAAGTCATTATTTCGTGCTGGCCCAAGCCGTTCATATATTCGTCTCATCACGTCCAATGTGAATTCAAAAGTTTTACCAGTAAACACCCCTTGCAATCCCACCGGATGAAAGTGAAACACCTTCCCATACACCGGCAATCCCACTTTCTCCGCCACATCCCCCCACCAACTCAATTGCTTGATCCGTTGTTTCTCCGCCAACCAGTTCACATGTGGCGTCGAGCCGCTATGGCCAAGCAATTCATCCAGCGCGTCCCATTTTTGTGACTGGTGATACCACTCACTTTCCTTGTGGATGATCAGTTGGGATATCGATTGCGCATGGGCCGGCAGGCTGATGGCCGTTTGCAGTTCTTCGGCGGTCATTTTGCCGTCGCGGTTGCGGTCGATGATGTCGAACAGTCGGCTCTTGACCGGTCCCTTGTCTTCAGCGTCCGCCATGGGGCGGTAACGTTCGAGTTGCGTTTCGTCGAATTGGCGGATGTTGCTGAAGAACGAGGCGAGGGCATGTCGGGGCGTGCCGTAGTCGTAGATGATTTCGTAGCCTTCCCACGACCAGGGACTGAACCAGGGCGTGACTCCGACTTCTTCGCGCACCCAGCCGTTGAGCAGGTTGCTGTCCGCGTCGTGTAGCAGCCCATCCAGGCGATACCAGGTGCGGGCGTTGTGGCTCGGGCTGGCCGGCACCTGGATTTTTCGGTCGGCCGGTAGAGCATCCAGCACACTTTTGGGGAGTAACAGGTCGGCGTCACTGAGTGGGCTGGAGGCACTCGCCATCTGCAAGCGGGCGGCAGTGGCATTGTCTTCATGAGCCACCACCGCGGTGCCCTTGGCCAGCTTCAGCCAGGTCTTGTCTTTATCCGGCAGACGCCGGGCCCAGGCGCGGCTGGCTTCGATGAATGCATCAACGTCATCGCCACTGAACACTTCCAGGTGCAGCTTCTCTTCCGGGTGCTCGGCACGGCATTCATGATATAGACCGATATGGCCTATCAGATTCCCGGCCTTGATCGGCACCGGGTGATCGAGCACCACCACCTGATCCGTCAGCGCTGCTGGCTCTCCCTGCAGCGACGCGGCCAGCACGTATTGGCTGATGCTTTCCAGCTTGCGGAACTCGCCTTCACCACTGATGGTGATTTCCGTTCCTTGCCTCAAATGGAGCAAATCACGACCGTTGAGATCGAAGCGGGACCGAACATTCATGTGGTCACCGGAAGAACTGACCCGATAGGTCGCGCCGCTGACATGCTCCAGATTGCGGAAGGCAACATAGCCTTGCAGAGAGCCATCGGCGTTACACAGTGAAGCCGGGCCCCGGGAGTGTTCCAGCTTGCGGTATTTGCCCTCGCCACTGACCACCACCGGCGTGCCGGGTGGCAGCAGGTCGAGGTGAAGCATATGACCGCCTTCAGCCGGCTTGGTCAGCACTATCAACCCTTTGGGTGTCGAGGTGCCTACGCGAGTGTCGCAGACGTCCGCTCTGACCCTTAGATTACGTTCTGGCCAAAAGGCCGGACGTTGCAGCGCAGCGTCTGCTTCATAACTCGCCCAATCCTGCAGGTGCATGTACAGGCTGTAGAGCGTCAGGCCGGGTGGGGTATCCGGGCTGCCTTCGATTTTCGGCGGCTGAAGGCGATGGCGCACCAGCACGAAGTTGCGCGAGAACGGTTTCTCTAAGGACTGTTTGTTGACGATGTAGGGCGTGGTCGGCGAATGGGTGTCGATGCGGTAGGCCACCACTTCACCGTCGGCCAGGCAATGCACGCTGGATTGATCCAGGGGACCGGCAGTGCCGCTGTCAAAATGCACGCCGCCGTGCCAGAGGCCGTTTCGACCCAGGGGGTAGTAGCCCGCGGCTGCGTTTGCCATGTGGGTCAGTTGCAACAACGGGTTGCGTTTGTCCTTGAACGGATGGCTCCAGTTTTTCAATGGTTGCAGTGCTTCGCTCTCTGGTTCTGGCGATGGGGCTGCTTGAGTCGGCCGTGGCTGGGCGGGAGTAACGGGGGCCTCTGATTGTGGGTGGCGGTCAAACGCCTGGGTCCCAAAAAGCCAAACAAGTAAATCGCGCATGATGTGTTTTCACTCCTTGAATGGCACAGGGGTCAGCCGGAGAAATCCGTAAGCCCCAAGGACTCGTGGTCGTGCTCGGTCAATGGGGATAGCTGAGGTATTTCCAGTATTTGTTTGGCTGCACCGCTGTACTCGAAGTGCGCCGACTTGACCTTGTGATCGCCCGTCGTGCCCGATTCGATGCCGCTCTGCTCCAGAGTGATGTAGCTGCCGCCCCCGTTGAGGACGATTTTCTTCTTCGCGGTGATGTGGATTTCGTCTTCGGTGCTGGTGATGTCCAGACCATGCCGGGCGATCAGTTCCAGGCGATCGTTTTGCGCCTGTATCTGTACCGGGCCCTGATTGGCGATCAGCTTGATCCCCAACTTGCGCACGAACAGGCTCAGGCCCTGGCCGACACCGATGAACAGGCGCTTGACCACGCTGAGGTCGGCTTCGCCACCGGCGTTGAGCATCAGGTTTTTCTCGGCGGCCAGTTGCAGGTGCTGGCCGCTGGTCAGGGCGATGCCTTGCGGGGCGCTGAGCAGCAGGACCTGGGATTTGAGTTGTTCGAGGTCCCGGCGCAACAGGTTCAGTTGCGCGGCCGCGTCCGCCGGCTCGGCATTGGCGGCCTGAGCGTCGACCGAGAGCTGTTGCAGCTGTTCGCCGGCCTGTTGCAGGCGGCCGACAGCGGCGGCCATGTCCAGCACCGGTCCTTGGGCCTTGGCCTGCCCATCGGCACTGATGAACAGGCCTTTGCCGCCTCTAATCGCACCCCAGTCATCCGTCCTCAGTTCAAAGCCTTCCCCACGCTTCTGCTTCTGGGCATCCACCAGATGCCCCAGATTCAGCTGACTCTTGCCCCCATAGTCGGTACTGAGCTTGACGTGCTCCTCCCCGCGCCGGTCCTCCATGCGCAGTTTGTTGTTGGCCGGGGTGCGCAGGACGTTGCGGGTGTAGTCGCGTTTGCCGAGGGTCACGTGGTCCGGGTGCTGGTCGTCGTGCAGGGCGTGGGCGATGTAGGGTTTGTCTGGGTCGCCCTGTTCGAAGGCGATCGCCACTTCGGTGCCGGCGATCAGTGGCAGGTGCAGGCCGTGGGTGTCGCCGGCGTAGGACCGGGCCTGGCGCAGCCATTTGCTTTCCTGGCCGGGTTTCCAGGTGTCGCGGTCGAAGAGGAATTTGACTCGGTAGCGGCCTTCCAGGTCGATGTCGGCGTAGGGGTCGTTGGCCTTGGGGCTGGTGACGCGGGCCGGGAGGGTGCCGGCGATTTGTGGTTTGGCTGGGACCGGCGGGCGGAAGCACAGGCGTTCGGCGTAGGGCATGGCCTCGAAGCTGACTTCTAGGCTGCGGTCGCGGGCGGCGCGGGTGGTGAGCTGGGTGATCACCGCGCCGGGGGCGAAGGCCTGGGGCGCGCCGCCGCTGATGTTCAGCACTTGCCCGGGGGCCAGGGTGGCGCTGCTGCTGGTGCCGCTGAGGTGGGTCTGTTGGTTGAGGTAGCGTTCGTGGCGCAGGCGTGCGTAGAAGAAGCCGCTCTCGCTTTGCAGGTCTTCGTCCTGATGGTAGGCGTTGCCGAGCACGGTGTAGGGCTCGGCGTAGTGGTAGGCCTCGCCGTAGGTGTGGGGGGCGCCATGGGTGGTCGGCTCGCCACGGGTCTGATCGACCTCGCCGTCGAGATGGGCGCGGGCGTCGCGGGGGTGATAGGCGCGGACGCTGACTTGCTGTTCCACCACCTGGTGGCGGGTTTGCAGGGCCCAGACGGCGTCTTCGCCGCGGCTGCTGAAGCCTGACGGCGAGCGCATAGGCAAGGCGACGTCGAACTGGTAGCCGCGCTGGTCGTCGCAGAATTCGACGACGTCGATGTTCAGGCGTTCGTCGCTGGTGCAGCGGTACCAGATGCCGACGTCGGCCAGCAGGCGGGTGATAAAGGCCAGGTCGCTTTCGTTGTACTGCATCACCTGTTCGCGGCGCGGGTACTCGCGGTTCAGGCGGAAGAAGAAGTCCTGGCCGAGGAAGGCGTGGCGGCTGCGCAGGATGCTTTCGACGATTTCCGGGACGGATTGCTGCTGGTAGATGCGCAGTTGTTGGCCGCGGGCGAGCAGCGCCAGGCGCGGTTGCAGGGTGACTTGGTAGCGGGCTTCGTCGACCGAGCCGGACAGGCGTCGGCAGTGGCTGATCCTGCCGTGCAAGGTGCGCAGCGGCTTGATGTTGGGGACTTCCCACGCCATCAGGGGCACCTGTGACGGCGCGGCGTGCAGGCTGAATCGGGCGTATTGGCCGAGCAGTTGCTCGGCGCCGATGTCGAGGTCGCTGGCGGTGAATTCGATGCGGTAGGTGAACGGCTGGCTGAGGCCTTCTTCGCCCTTGAAGGCGAGGACGTCGGGGGTGGTGTCGAGGTCGTCGATGTGCAGTTTGTGGCGGCTGTGGTCGAAGAAGACGGGCAGAATGGTGTTCAAGTACGGGCCTCCCTGGGGCATTCAGGGAGGCTTCATTTCCATCCCCGTTCAAGCGCTCGACAGCTTTCAGGAAGGTAAAAAAGGTTGATATAGGATGTTTCTGGTGGTGGCGTAGGAAGCGTCTTGGTGTCGACCTGGCTGATCTATAGGATGTTTCGCGGCCTGGTCGACGTTAAGCAGTGGCGCGTCTTTCGATGTCGTCTAGCCGTTCGGGCTTAGCCAGAGTAGAGGATCAAAATATCGTCCGAACGCAGCCCGAACCTTCGGCAGCTCCACTGGAGTACGCCACTCCAACGTAGGAGCCTGCGATCTTCTGCTTTCAGCTTATGGCGATCAATGTGGCGCCAAGTCCACGACCACGGCTTATGCATATCAAAAGATCGCCCAAACCTGTAGGAGCCAGCTTGCTGGCGAACCGGACAACGCGGTGTCTCAGGCAAGCCGCCTTCGCTGGCAAGCCAGCTCCTACAGGAGATCTTCGTTATGCGGACTCTGCCACCAGCGCACGCTTGCCGAGCTTCATCAGCCAGTAATAACTCAACGCCGGCACCAGCAGCCCAACGACCCACGCCAGGTCCACCCCGTCCAGCGCCGTGGCCACAGGGCCGACATACAGCGTGGTGTTCATGAACGGAATTTCCAGGGCAATCGCCAGCAGGAAACTGCCGCAGGCAATCCGGTTGACCCGCCCGTAGATCCCGTTCAAGTCGAAGATGTCGTCAATCCGGTACTGGCCTTTGCGCAGGCAGTAGTAGTCCACCAGATTGATCGCCGTCCACGGGATCAGGAAGTAGCTCATGAAGAAGATGAAGTTGAGGAAGAAGCTGATGAAGTCATCCTGACTGATGGTGCACAGGGCCGTGGCCACCAGGCTGATCAGCAGCATGAACACACCGCGTACCCGCGGGGTCACCTTGAGCCGGGCGAAAGGTTCTATCACGGTGATGGTCGACATGAACGCACCGTACAGATTGAACACGTTGATCGACACCTGGCCGTAGACGATGAAGGCGAACAGCAGCACCGCGCCAGCGCCGAACAGGCCGGCGACATGCCCGCCGACGTTGCTGGAAAAGTCGCCGATGCCGACGCTCAGGATTGCCCCGAGAATCATCATCCACGCGCCGCCGCTGACCGTGCCGGCGTAGCTGTACCAGAACACCTGGGCGGCGGGCGTGCTGCTCGGCAGGTAGCGCGAATAGTCGGCGACATAAGGTGCATAGGACAGTTGCCAGGTCACGGCAATGCTCACCGCCACCAGGAACTTCGACAGCGAGAAGCCTGTTGGCAGCCATTGTTCGGCCGGGATCGGCAACTGCAAGGCGAGCACCGTGGCTGCCACGAACACCACCAGCGACAGAATCGACAGCAGCTTCTGCAAGCGGTGAATCAACCGATAGCCATAGAGCGCGACGACGAAGCACAACGCGCCGATCAGGTAGATATTGCCGGACATCGGCAGTGGGCTGACGGACTCCAGCGCCTGGGCCGCGAGCAAGGTGTTGCTGACGAAGAAACCCAGGTAGATCAGCATCACGAACAGCAGCGGCAACACCGCCCCCAACACGCCGAATTGTGCCCGGCTCTGGATCATTTGCGGAATGCCCAGCTTCGGTCCCTGGGCCGAGTGGGAGGCCATGAAAATCGCCCCCAGCAACGAGCCGATGATGATCGCCAGCGCACTCCAGAACAGGTTGAGTCCCATCACCACCGGCAACACGCCGGATGCAATGGTGGTGATGTTCATGTTGGCGCCGAACCAGATGTAGAACAGCGAGCCCGGCTTGCCGTGACGTTCGGTTTCGGGGATGAAATCGATGCTTCTTTTTTCGACTTGCATGGCGATCACTCCTGAGTCCGGACGAGGTGGGATTGCAGACGGGCGATGGTGCTTTGCAGCTCATGGGGCTGGTGGGCAAACAGGTCCGGCTGCTCGGGGATCAGGCTGATGTGATCGAGCTGTTGCAGGGCGCGCTGGCACTCAGTCGTGGTGAGGATTTCCAGCGCGTAGACCCAGTTGGCCATGATCAGCAGGGCCGAGTAATGCCCGGCCTCGGTGGTCGTGGTGCAGGCATCGCTGACCAGGCGCACGCGATAACCCAGGGCGAAGGCATCGAACACGCTGGTCAGCACGCAGACGTCGGTCAACACGCCGCAGACGATCAGCGTGTCGACCTCCATTGCCTTGAGTCGGGCATCGAGGTCGGTGCGGTGGAAGGCACTGTAACGGCCCTTGTCGATGATCAATTCACCGGGCTGCGGCGTCAGCGACTCGATGATTTCCACTTGGCGGGTGCCGGCGCGGTAACTACCGGGGCCACCGTCGGCGGCCAAAGGTTCGCCGTGGGGCAGGTCACTGCCGTCGGCCTGATTGATGTGGCGGGTATAGATGACAGGCATCCGCTGACGGCGGGCGGTATCGAGCAGGGTGGCGGTATTGGTAGCCACTGTATCGAAGTTTTCCAGGACGAAGCCGTCCTCCTGCTGCATGTCGATGATCAACAGCGCGTTGTTATTGTTCATTGGGCAAACCTGATCAAGACGAAACACGATGCACCGTACGCGCCATGCAATGGCGAGACGCGGGGTGCGTGATTGGCTGTTCGGGTGGGCTCAGTGAACTATTTGCCAGAAACCGTTCTGCTTGGCCGAAACGCTGGCGCGCAGGCGCTTGAAATGCAGGTGCGAAGCGGTCCATTCACCGCGCAGGTAAGCCCGCGCGGCGCCGGAGGGAAGGGCGAGTGATGGGAGACGACCAGTCATCATTGGAATCGACCCATGTAGGAGCGAGCTCGCTCGCGAAAAACTCTGGACAACGCGGTGATTCAGATGGCCCGCGTTATCGTTGGCGTCCATCGCGAGCAAGCTCGCTCCCACAGTTGAGGTGTGTGCCTCCCCCCGGCTTCGCGTCCGGGGAGCAGGGCGGCGCAATCAGCGGAACGCTGGCACCACGTGCTTGATGAACAGCTCCAAGGATTTTTTCTTCTCCGCGTGGGGCAGGCTGTTATCGCACCAGAAGCTGAATTCGTCGACCCCCAGTTCCTGGTAGTACTTGATGCGCGGAATGATTTCTTCCGGGGTGCCGATCATGGCCGTCTTGTGCAGACTCTCCAGTTCGAACTCGGGGCGACCGGCGAATTTCTCTTCCGGACTCGGCGCGAGGAAGCCGTTGACCGGGGTGGTCTTGTTGCCGAACCAGGCATCGAAGGTGCGATAGAACTTGGAGATCGCCTTGGCCCCGACTTGCCAGCCTTGCGGATCGTCGGCGGTGTGCACGTGGGTGTGGCGCAGCACCATCAGTTGCGGGCGTGGCACGCCCGGGTTGTTGTCCAGCGCTGCCTGGAATTTGTTCTTCAGGTCGAGGACTTCCTCGTCGCCTTTCATCAACGGCGTGACCATGACGTTGCAACCGTTGGCCACGGCGAAGTTGTGCGAGTCCGGGTCGCGGGCGGCTATCCACATCGGCGGGTTCGGCTGCTGGATCGGCTTGGGTACGCTGGTGGAGGTCGGGAATTTCCAGATGTCGCCGTCATGGGCGTAGTCGCCGTTCCACAATGCCCGCACCACCGGAACCATTTCCCGCAACGCCTGGCCACCGGAGGAGGCCGGCATGCCGCCGGCCATGCGGTCGAACTCTATCTGGTAGGCGCCACGGGCCAGGCCGACTTCCATGCGTCCGTTGCTGATCACATCGAGCAACGCGCATTCACCGGCCACCCGCAGCGGATGCCAGAACGGCGCGATGATGGTGCCGGCGCCCAGGTGAATGGTGGTGGTCTTGCCCGCCAGGTAAGCCAGCAGCGGCATCGGGCTTGGCGAGATGGTGTATTCCATGGAGTGGTGTTCACCGATCCACACGGTGCTGAAACCACCGGCCTCGGCCATCAGCGTCAGTTCGGTCAGGTCTTCGAACAACTGGCGGTGGCTGACGCTCTCGTCCCAACGTTCCATGTGTACGAACAGGGAAAACTTCATGACGCTTACCTCGGATCTATTGTTGTCGGCCTGTCGATCGCGGGCCTGTTGATTATTGGTATACCATAATACGAAATCTGTGCAAATGTTTCTCACTGGTCAGTGAGCAACCTGTGGGAGCGGGCTTGCTCGCGAAAGCGGTATGCCTGACAACATTGATGTCGGGTGTGCCGGCCTCTTCGCGAGCAAGCCCGCTCCCACAAGGGGATCAGGCCAGGACCGGCAACGCGCCCATCTTGCCGTGGCAATACACCAGTGGCCCGCTGCTCTGGCGGGGCACGATCAGGTTTTTCACCGCGCCGACCATGATGGCGTGGTCACCGCCTTCATATTCGCGCCACAGCTCACATTCGATGACCGCCGTGGCATTGGCCAGAATCGGGTTGCCCAGCTCGCTCAACGTCCACTCGATCCCCTGGGCCTTGTCCTTGCCTTTGCGCGCGAAGGCATAGGCTTCGCTTTGCTGGCCGCCGGAAAGCACGTGGATGGCAAAACGTTTGTTCTTGATCAGGACCGGGTAGGAGTCGGAGCTGTAATTGGGGCAGAACAGCACCAGAGCCGGGTCCATCGACAACGAACTGAAGGCGCTGGCGGTCAGGCCGACGATTTGCCCGTCGTCATCCAGGGTGGTGATCACGGTCACTCCGGACGGGAACGAACCCATGACTTGTTTGTAGATGGCGGCATCGATCATTGGACGGTCCTCGGGTGGTGTGACGCGTTTTTATGTGTTTATAGGTCTGATGGTATACCGTAATACATCGATTGCAAGGTCTTTTTAGGTGAACCGATAAACGTAAGGCTTTCGTCTGGAACCCAATGATTGCTGGGCTTTAAGCTAGCAAACGCTGGCGTGGATCGGGCAGGATGCCGGCTCAGATGCTTGTTCAAAGACCGGATCAGTCTTGTTTAAAGTTTGGAATACCATAATATGGTCCGCATCTGAGGGGCGGCCAGAGAGTCCCCCCGGTTTGGCTTCATACAAAGATAAGAACAGACAAACTCGAGTTCATGCACATGTCCCAGATGTCCCGGCAAGACCCGTTGATCGAGAATCACACGGTCGACTACGTTCCACTCGCAGAGCGCCACGGGAAGGCCCGCGATCTTTTCACCCTGTGGTTCAGCACCAATATCGCGCCACTGCCCATCGTCACCGGCGCCATGGTGGTCCAGGTGTTCCACCTCAACCTGTTCTGGGGGTTGCTGGCGATTGCCCTCGGGCACATGGTCGGCGGCGTAGTGATTGCGCTGGCGTCGGCCCAGGGACCGTGCATGGGTATCCCGCAGATGGTGCAGAGCCGTGGTCAGTTCGGCCGCTATGGCGCGCTGCTGATCGTGTTCTTCGCGGCATTGATCTACATCGGTTTCTTCATTTCCAACATCGTGCTGGCAGGCAAATCGATTGTCGGCATTGCGCCGTCGGTTCCGGTGCCGGCCAGCATTCTCATCGGCGCACTCAGCGCCACGGCCATCGGGGTGATCGGTTATCGCTTCATCCATACCCTGAACCGCATCGGCACCTGGGTGATGGGCGGTGCCTTGCTCGCCGGTTTCCTCTATATCTTCGCCCATGATCTGCCGGCGGACTTCTTCACTCGCGGCGGGTTCAACCTGTCCGGCTGGCTGGCCACGGTGTCGCTGGGTATCATCTGGCAGATCAGCTTCTCGCCGTATGTGTCGGACTACTCGCGTTACCTGCCTGCGGATATCGGCATCACCCGTCCGTTCTTCGCCACCTACCTGGGGGCGACCCTGGGCACGATCCTGTCGTTCACCTTCGGCGCCGTGGCGGTACTGGCAACCCCGGAAGGCACCGAGGCGATGGCGGCGGTCAAGCAGTCCACCGGTTGGCTGGGGCCTATCCTGATGGTGTTGTTCCTGCTCAACATCATCAGCCACAACGCCTTGAATCTGTATGGCGCAGTGCTGTCGATCATCACCTCGATCCAGACCTTCGCCAGCCAATGGACGCCCAGCATCAAGGTGCGCGTGGTGTTGTCGGGCATCGTGCTGGCGGGTTGCTGCGTGGTGGCGCTGGGAGCCTCGGCGAATTTCATTTCGCAGTTCATCGGCCTGATTCTGGCGCTGTTGCTGGTGCTGGTGCCGTGGGCCTCGATCAATCTGATCGACTTTTACCTGATCAAGCGTCGTCGCTATGACATCGCCTCGATCTTCCGGGCCGACGGCGGCATCTACGGTCGCTTCAACCTGCATGCGATCATTGCCTACTTCATCGGCATCATCGTGCAACTGCCATTCGCCAATACTTCACTGTACGTCGGACCGTATGCCAAACTGGTGGAGGGCGCGGACCTGTCGTGGCTGGTGGGGCTGGTGGTGACGTGTCCGTTGTATTACTGCCTCGCTACGCGAAGCCAGTCGCAGGAAAGCCCTTCGGTGAAGTTCGGCTACACCGACTGAGGCAAAGTCGTATCGTGTTCGTCAGAAAATGCCCGGCGACATGGGGCATTTTTGTTTTCGGCGAGCGCTCAGCACTGCTTGAACACATTCAGGCCGCGTTGTACCGCCGGCCTGGCTTCGACCGCGTCGTACCAGCGTGAAAGTTGCGCAAGCTCCTTCCAGTCCAGCCGATCACGGAACGCCGTGGCAATGGTGAAGGCCGAAATGTCGGCCATGGAGAACTGCGCTCCGGCCATGAAATCGTCCGTCAGAAAACTTTCCGAGTAGGTGAGCTGTTCAATCACGCGCAGATCGATGAAAGCCGCCGCCTTGGCCTGCCCCGCCTGGTGCAGAAAAAAGGCGGCATGGCTGGGGGCGATGACATCGGTCACGAAAAAGAAATAGCGGTCGATCACCCGGGTGCGATCAGGTCCTGGTTGCGCCGGTGCCAGCCTTCCGGGCGCAATGGAATCGGCGTACTGGATGATGGCGTTGGACTGGTTGATGACCAGCACCGGAGTTGTCCCGTGATCGATCAGGGTCGGCACTTTCCCGGCCGGGTTAAGCGCCAGGAAGGCCGGACCACGGTGTTCCTGTGCATACAGGTCGAGCCTGCGTGCCGTATAGGCGATGCCCGATTCTTCCAGGGCAATCGCGGCCCTCAGGCTGTTGCCGGTGTTCGCGCCGTAAAGTTCGATTTGATCGTTCATGGGTCATTGCTCTTGTAGGGACATACAAGCAGCCACCGAACGCTGCCGATGAAGTCAGTATGATGAAAATCCGCCGCACCGATATTCAAAAACAGTGATCGTCCATACCCCTGTGCGACAAGGCTTATCCCAGTACGAAAACTACTTTCACCGCGTTTGATAATAGCCTCTCGAAGTGTTTTAAGAGTTTCACAAGCCAGTCAGTCAACCCTCAGCTCGAACGTCCGATGACTCATGTCACTCATCGAGCGCTGTTGCGTGGGCGGTAATCGGGTCCTGTCTGGCGGTGAAACCTTCAAATAACGATAAGAAAAACCCAGGAGCCCCCTATGTTCAAACGAGCGATTCCCACCGCAGTCCTGCTGGCCACCAGTTCGGTGTGCGCACAAGCTGCCGATACCGCAGGCCATGGCTTTCTGGAAGACAGCAAGGCCAGCTTGTCGATGCGCACCCTGTACTTCAACAGCGACAATCGCGATGGCAGCGCTGCCCCCTCGAAAACCGAAGAGGCGGCCCAGGGTTTCGTGTTGCGCTATGAGTCCGGGTTTACGCAGGGCGCGGTGGGGTTCGGGCTCGATGCCCAGGCGTTGCTCGGCATCACGCTGGACAGCGGAGCGGGGCGCCACGTCGGTAGCGGCATGATTCCCTCTGACGGCGACGGCGCGGCTGATGCCTGGAGCAGCTTCGGCCCTACGGCGAAAATGCGCCTGGCCAAGACAGAATTGCGCTACGGCACCTTGCTGCCGAAATTGCCGATCCTTCTGGCGAACGATGCCCGTGTGTTGCCGCAATCGTTTACCGGCGCTCAGGTCACTTCGAACGACATCGATGGCCTGACGTTGACCGGCGGTGTGCTGGAGCACGCGGTAGGGCGCGCCTCGACGGACCGCACAGGCTTGTCGGTCGCCGGCAGCACGCAGGACAGCAACAAGTTTTACTACGCCGGCGGTGACTACAACCTCGCCAGGAACCTGAAGACCCAGTATTACTTCGCGCAGCTGGAAGACTTCTACAACCAGAACTTCCTCGGCCTGACGCACATCCTGTTCATCGACAGTGCAAGCTCGCTCACCACCGACCTGCGCTACTTCCGTACCACGTCGAGCGGTGCCAACAGCTCTGCCTCCGGCCGCGCGCAAGGCTATCGGGTATCGGGCTACACCGACGACAACGATGGTGAAATCGACAACAGCACCTGGGCCGCGATGGTCACCTACAGCCACGGCGGTCACGCAGTGTCGGTGGGGCATCAGCGTGTGGGCGATGGCAGCAACTTCGTCCAGCCCAACCAGGGCAGCCTGGTGGACAAGGGGGCGGGCGGCGGTAGTGTCTACCTGCCCACCGACAAAATGATCCAGAACTTTGCCCGGGCCGGCGAGCAGACGAATTTCGGCCAATATACCTACGACTTCGCACCCGTGGGCGTGCCGGGCTTGAAAGCCTCGATCGTGTATCTGAAGGGCACGGACATCAAGGCGCAAAACGCCAGTGACCAGTCCGAGTGGGAGCGCGACATGACCCTGGACTACGTGTTGCAATCGGGTACGTTCAAGGGGGTGGGGTTCACACTGCGTAACGCCAAGTCCAATACCGATGCCGGGCGCAACGTGGATCAGAACCGGTTCATCATCAATTACACCTTGTCGTTGTTGTAATCACGGCGCCCCCCCTGTGTGCTGGCTTGCCCGCGAAGGCGGCCTGTCAGCCGACCATTTTGTACGCTTGGTCCGGCATTCTCACCCCTGAGACAAACCCTTCTGCCCCGGCAATTGCAACTCTGCACACAACCCGCCCCCTTCGCGATTGCTCAAGGTCAAGGAGCCTCCAATCGCAACCGCCAGTTGCTGGGCGATCGCCAGCCCCAGCCCGGTGCCGCCGGTGCTGCGGTTGCGGGAATTCTCAACGCGGTAGAATGGTTCCATCACTTGCTTGAGTTCTTCCTCGGCGATCCCCGGACCACGGTCGAGGATCTTGATCGAGAGGTTGCCATCGGCCTGCTTTTGCACCCGCAACTCGGCGGAACCGGCAAACTTCAATGCGTTGTCCGTCAGGTTGACCAGCACCCGGCGCAAGGCGTGGGGGCGGGTGTCGATGACGGCGGCACTCTTGCCGCTGAGCTGAACATCCTTGCCCACGTCCTGATAGTCGAACACCAGGCTGTCGAGGAACGAGTCGAGGTCGGTGCGGCGGCTTTCTTCTGTGGCGCCGTGGATGCTGCGGGCGTAGGCCACGCCTTCGCGCACCAGGTGTTCCATTTCGCTCAGGTCGTTCCACAGTTTGTCTTTTTCGCTGGAGTCGTCCATGAACTCGGCGCGCAGTTTCATGCGGGTGATCGGGGTTTGCAGATCGTGGGAGATTGCCGCGAGCAATTGCATGCGTTCCTTCAGGTACGCCGCGATGCGTGCCTGCATTGCGTTGAAGGCCTTGGCGGCGTGGGCGACTTCGGTCGGGCCTTTTTCGTCCAGGAGTACGGGATGGGTGTTGGGGTCCAGGGTATCGACGGCCCCGGCGAGGCGGGTGAGGGGGCGGATGGCGATTCTGACCGCCAGCCAGGAGCAGGCCAGCATCAGCGCCAGTTGCCCGAGCAACACGATGGGCAGCCAGGGCGACAACGGTACCATCGCCGGGCGGACGTCGATGGTTAGCGGGCTGCCATCGGCCAGGGTCAAGTGCACCTGGAAATGTTTTTTCGGCCCGGGGATGTCGGTAAAGGTCATCGGGTAATCGTGGCCGATGGCGTCTTTGATCGAGGCAATGGCAATGGGCGCATCGGGCATGTCGGTGCGGATGGGCGTGCCCGGCGAACCCTCATTGAGCATGTAACTGTAATTGCGCCGCTCCAGTTGTTTGAGCCAGGCGGCTCGCTCATCGGCGGGCAAACGGTCGAGGATGGCAACGGACGTGGAAACGTCGGTTTCCAGGTTGCCGAGCATGGTGTTTTTCGAGGACTCGTAGCGTTCGTAGTACTGCGCGCCGAAGGACAGCGCCTGGGTAAGAATCAGGCCGATCAGGAATATCAGCGACAGCCGGGAGGCCAGGGTCCGCGGCCAATGCAGCGCCAGGGTCATGATTGATCGCCCAGGATTTCCACCGGCAGGGAAAACACATAGCCTTCGCTGCGCACGGTCTTGATGTAGGCCGGTTCTCGAGCGTCGTCGAGCAAGCGCTGGCGCAGACGACTGACCAAAAGATCGATGGAGCGGTCGAACAGGTCGGCGTCGCGGCCCTGGGTCAGATTGAGCAATTGATCGCGGTTGAGCACCCGTTGTGGATGGTCGAGAAACACCCGCAGCAATCGATATTCAGCACCGCTCAGGGCCACCATGGTGCCGTCTTCATCGAGCAGGTGACGGGCCGAGGTGTCCAGGCGCCAGCGCCCAAAGGCCAACAGGCGGCTGGCTTCGGTCACCACCAGGTTCGGTGGCAGCATGCGGGTGCGTCGCAGCACTGCGTTGATCCGCGCCAGCAGTTCACGGGCAGCGAATGGCTTGACCAGATAGTCGTCGGCACCCATTTCCAGGCCGAGGATGCGATCGGTTTCATCGTTGCGGGCGGTGAGCATCAGCACTGGCGTGGCCTTGTGCTTGCCGGCGCGCAGTTCGCGGCAGAGCAGCAGGCCATCGTCACCCGGCATCATGATGTCCAGCACGATCAGGTCCACCGGGGTGGTTTCCAGAAAGGCGCGCATTTGCCGTCCATCCGCCACGACTGTGGTGCGCAGGCCGTTCTTCTTCAGGTAGTTGCCAACCAGTTCGCGGATTTCGCGGTCATCGTCAACGATGAGGATGTGATCAACGTGATCCATTGGGCCAAACCTCTGGTAAATGGGGAATGCCACACAGTCTATCGAGCCTGGGCGGTCTCGCCTGCCGCCCTTTGTATTGCAGTGTATCTGGCTTGCCTGCGGATACACACGAAGGCAAAAAAGCCGATTTCCAGCGGTTTTGTATGACTGTGTATCCAGGCGCCGTTCTGATACGCAGCGATTGATTCACGCCGATTTCCGACACAGACGAGATACCTCGCAGGCTTTTAATAGGTTCCATCGAGGCAAACCAGAGCGCCTCGGCCCAACGAACAGTTGACCTGTTGAAACCTTGAGGAGTCCGCCATGAACACCAAAGCCATTTATGCAGCCTGCCTGTTTGCTGCACTGAACATCTGCACCTTGTCGGCCCGTGCCGAAGCCGATGTCGCTCCCAGAACCTACACCTATGGCACCCAACTGGATATCAGGAAAGTGGTGTCGCTGACCGAGGACACTACGCCTTCCTGCGGCGTGGTGAATGCGCGGCTGACGTACCTCGACGCTCAGTCAAAAACCCAGGTGCTGGATTACAGCAAGTTCGCCGACAACTGCAACTCGGAAAACTGAGTGTCGCGATCAACCCCCGCCAAATCCATTTGCAACAGGAAGGACCTCATGAACAACGTTTCCCGCTACTTGACCGCCATCGTCTTTTCCGTCGCCGGTGCGGCGGCCCATGCCAACGCCGCTGTCGAGCAAAGCGCCTGCGCCAGCAACACCTGCTTCCAGCTCACGCCGGTAGCAGAGAAGAGCACCCAGGGCTTCCTGGCGCAAGACGGCTCCAGCCGTACGCCGCAGGGGCAGATGCTCGCCGAGAACGGTTCCAGCCGTACGCCGCAGGGGCAGTTGCTGGATGAGCAGACGGCTTGAGAACACCCCGATCCACTAATGAAATGGCTCCCCCCTCACACCCTGTGATCATTCTCTAAGCTTTCACAGGGTGTCTTTCGGAGGCTATT
>NZ_JBYTDD010000019.1:0-128246 GCF_058791055.1 Pseudomonas sp. EU05-FHT14B02
GCCGGCAGTGGCCCGTCGCCTAGTCCGACGGCGACCATCAAATCGGCCTTCGGCAAAACCGTGACGGTGCCGATAAAGGCAAACTAGAGCGGGTTGATCGACGCCCGGTCCATGCAATGTGGATCGGGCGTTTTTCTTTTGTGCAGCGTACTCGCGATTCGGGCCGCCGGTCACCTTTGCGGCGCCACCATCCGGAAGCGGATATTGATCTCGTTGGACACCACACTGTCCGCCCACTCGCCCTCACCGATCTTGAAGTCGTTACGCTTGAGCACCAGTTGGCCCTCGAAGATGCCGATGGCGCTCTCCGATTTGAGCAACACCGGTACACTCACTTCCCGAGTAAGCCCCCGCAGGGAAAGCTTGCCGGTGATGGTGTAGCGGTTATTGCCCAGGGCCTTGATGGACGTCGACTCGAAAGTCGCCACCGGATAAGTCGCCGTGTCGAACCACGCCGGTTTTTGCAGCTCGGTGTTGGCGTCGCTGCTGCCGGCGTCGATGCTGTTCAGGTCGATGGTCAGCGCGGCATGGGCAGCGTCAGGGTTATCCGTGTCGAAGTCCAGTTTGGCCTGGAACTTGCCAAAGGTGCCGTAGGCTCTCGACCCCATCTGCTCATAGGTGAAACTCAAAGTGCTGGCCCTGGCGTTCACATCCTTGTATTCCACGGCTCCGGCAAACGGCACCAGGCCGAACACCAACGTGCCGGCCAGAGCGACGCAACGCGCGGATCGAAGGTTCATGACGCTCTCCGGGAGGGCTCCCGTCTTGAGTTGGCGTGCCGCACAAGTCGGGTGGTATCAGATGGACTAAAGCAAACAACCTGCGTTTATTCCACCTCACCCGTTGATTTGCGACCACCTGCCGCTGGCCGCCAGCGCTACCCGCACTCCCCGCGTTGCCACGCCCGCCGCAACAGGTCAATCACCTCGGCATCCGAGGTTTGGGAAAAATCCATGTACCAATGCCCAATCGACGTGAACCACTCGGGCATCAGCGGGCAGATCAGTTCATCCACCTCGTTGCGCAGCGCCTCCACCGTGTCGATCGGCGCCACCGGCACCGCCACCACGATGCGCGATGGCGCCTGCACCCGCAGAGCCTGGATCGCCGCCCTCATCGAAGCACCGGTGGCCAGCCCGTCGTCGATCAGGATCACCACCTGGTCCTTGAGCTGAACCGGCGGCCGTGTGCCGCGGTAAACCTTCTCGCGGCGCAGCAGCTCGCGAGTTTCCCGTTCGACCACGGCGTCGAACGCAGCGCGATCAATCGGGTGCACCCGCAGCGCCTCTTCATTGAGAATGCGGATACCGCCGCTGGCAATCGCGCCCATGGCGTACTCCGGGTGGGACGGCACACCGAGCTTGCGCACCAGCATCAGGTCCAGGCGAACCTTCAGCGCCGTGGCCACTTCATAGGCCACCGGTACACCGCCACGGGGCAAGGCCAGAACGATGACATCGGCTCGGTGGGCGTAAGGCAACAGCGGCTCAATCAAACGCCGCCCGGCCGCCGGCCGGTCTTGCAGGATGGAATGGGACAAGGGGCTCATGTAAAAACCTCCCCAGGCGAACACGCCTGCTAACTTCAGCCAAACCTGCCTTCTGTAGCCACAGGTTTCGGTGCATAGCATTATCCGCTCCCTTCGTCCCGCCTACACCAACCGCTCAATCTTCTGATGTTGCCACACCAGTTTGTAATACAGCGTCTGCAACACCAGCATCCCCAGATACGCCACCGGAAACGCCATCCACACCCCTTGCAGCCCGAACTTCGCATCCAGCAGATACGCCGCCGGCAACTGCACACCCACCACGCACACAATGGAAATCGCCACCGGCACCATGACCGTGCCGCTGGCCCGCATGATGCCGCCGATGATCGCCTGAAAACCGAACACCAACAGGCTCCAGAGCATGATGTGCAACAGGTGCTCGGCCATGTTAAGTGTCGCCTCCTCAGTGAGGAACGACGCCAGCAACCAGCTCGACAACAAGTACCCGAGCACCACCAGACCACCGGTCAAACACACGTTGATCATCAACCCGGTCCTCAGGATCGGCCCGATGCGCTCAATGCGCCCCGCCCCGATCGCTTGGGCGCCAAGGATCGACGCGGTAATCGCAATCGACAGCGCCGGGAACTGCACGTAATTGACGATCTGCGTCACCGCGCCATACGCCGCCGTCGCCTGGGACCCGTGCTGGTTCACCAGCGCCAGAATCACCAGCTCCGACAGCGACAACACCACCATCTGCAAACCGGTGGGCAACCCGATGCGCAGCACCTTGCCGAGAATCGCCATGTCCAGCTTCATCGCCGCAAAGAACTCGCGATCCGGCGCCAGCGGATGGCCCTTGCCAATCAACCGCCACGCCAGCAACCCCATCGCCACCAGGTTACCCACCAACCCGGCAAACGCCGCACTCTGAATCCCCATCGGCGCAAAACCCAACCACCCACGAATCAACGCCGGCGTCAGCGCCAGCCCGACAATGGTCGACACCACCAGCGCCAACAACGGCGACAAGGTATCGCTCACCCCACGCAACAACTGCGTGAACAACACAAACACCAACAGCGACGGCATGATCCACAACATCACATGGGCATACGCCACCGCATCGTCCAGCACATCCTCCGGCGTCCCCAACCCCACCAACGCCGACCGCGCAAACACACTGCCCACCACTGCCGCCACCAATCCGATCAACACCCCCAACAACAACGTCGCCCCGGCGATGGCCTTCACCAGATGCGTCTCCCGCGCGCCCCACGCCTGTCCGATCAGCACACCCGCACCGGCACCGAGACCGATGACCAGGGCGATGAAGAAAAACACGATGGGGAACATCCCCGACACCGCCGCCAGGGCCTGGGTGCCGAGCATCTGGCCGATGTAGATGCTGTTGACCGTGCCGGACATGGATTGCAGGAAGTTCGACAGGACCATCGGGGCGAGGAACAGCAGATAGGTTTGCCAGAGGGGGCGTTGGGGGTTGGCGGTTTGCATGAGCGAAGGTCCATCTCGACGGCAGGAGCGATGATTGAGGATAGCGTGGGTGGCTGAATCCAAGGGGCCGTGAACATCTCAGGTCTGTGTTTATATTTCCAGCGACGTGATGTGAAAGGTCTGAAGTTTCATCATCAAAGGTCCTACACAAAGCTCGGAATCCTTCACCTTCCCGCGCTGATCTCATCGGGCTTATAGCCGGCGTCGTCGCCCAAATGGCGATTCGGGTTTGGCGACCTGATCGATCGGAATGCAAAGGCGCTGTGCTTTAATGCAGTCGCTTTTGCATGCCCGCAAAGCTGTTTTTATGACAGCTGTGCGCGGGAGACCTTCGGGTCTGCCGGTTTTCCGATCCCGGCTCGCCAACCTGCGTACAGCTGTCACCCATTCGTTTGGCGACGATTAATGAATGGGCGCTGAAGGCGCCCGCTGAATGATTTAACCAATCTGTTGCATCGACCGGTTGAATCCACAGCCGAAAGCTGCGGACCATCAAGGGCCGCTACCGATCTGGAGCAGTCGGCGAACAGAACAATGGCAAATTAGTGGCTATGCTCACCCCAGACATGCCGGCCAAGGTCTGCACACTCGCCAGAGGCGCAGAACGAGGCTGAGGAAATTGAAAGGAACAGAACATCTGGCAAAAGTGATTGCCGACGATCAGTTCTACAATGGAGAGCGAGGAGAATCGTTGCCTGAAACGATGATGTCAAACACAACAAATGAAGATGATTTCGTTTTCTCGCCGAAATGTTAATAGGCTGCTTACGAAAGTAAAAAATTTCACCATGAAATTAGCATCGCCAAATGCATTGCTTAGTGCCAAATAGTTGGTAGCCGCGACACTTAAGACGTTTAGCTTCGGTAGCTATTGCTTGTCTCGGGAGCTTCGCTCAGGAAAACCAGCGTGAATCCGGAACAGAGAAAGAATTTGGCTGATGCTACGTGCGGTGTGTTCTCAGGTTCAAGCGTCGGCACAAAAGGTTAATTGGTTTCCGAATACCGCTTCTATTGGTCAATTTAGAAGGATTTGTTTGGAGATTGTGAAATGGATTCTTTCAGGGATAAAAGCACCGCAAAGCAAGCCATACCCACCAGTTCAAATAAGCCGCGCTCGACCAAATGGCACCGCATGTACTTTTTTCTTGCGGGATTCGACGTATTGGTTGTTGTGCTGAGCGTGCTATTGAATCACCTGATCGTCGATACCTATCACCGCTCCATCAAGGCAAACCAGTCGTGGGTCCAACAGCTGTCGAGCTATTCAACGCTGGGCAGCCTGGCTTCCACAGTCAATGCGCCGGGCAATAATGTGTTCGATACACATAATGTTGAAGCCGAATCGCGGAACATGAATGAAGCCTTGCGCGCCTTCAACGAGCATTTGGCAATGGCCAAAAAACAGTTGGACGCACGGATCGCCAATGAGGCTGAACACAGTGCAGATATACAAGCCTTTACCCTTGCATTGAAGGATGAGGTGGGTGCAATTGATGCCGCGATGGTCGAAATGGTGAACGAGGCCTTGCTGATCTTTTCCTACTTCAGGGAGGGGCAGTCGGATAATGCCGGCAAACGCATGGCAACGATGGACAGGAAGTTTTCCCTGTTGCTCGCCTCACTCAGTACCGTGCGGGATCGCGTCGGCCTGATTCAAAGCAAGCTCCTGGAGGAGGAGCTTGAGTCGGTCGAAGAACTGCGTCGGGTCGAATACGCGATCATGGTGTTCGTGCTACTGATGGTCAGTGCGGCCGTTATCTACGGGGGCAAGATCAGGCGCGAAATGGAGTCGCAAGCAGCCGAAAGGGAAGGTTATCTGGCAGTGCTGCGCGAAAGCGAGAAGCAGGCCCGCCAGCAAGCATCGCTGCTGGACAAGGCCAAGGACGCCATTGTCGTTCACGGGATGGATAACCGCATCCTGTACTGGAACAAAAGTGCCGAGCGTCTCTACGGTCTGTCAAAGGAAGAGGCACTCGGCAAATCGGCACAGGAGTTGATCTACCAGGGTAGCGCCGCTTTCAATGCGGCCACTAACAGCCTGATAGAAACGGGTGACTGGGCGGACGAAGTTACACTTCGACGCCGGGATGGCTGCACCATCACGCTCGAAAGTCATCGAACCCTGGTGCGAGACGATGATGGCCAGCCACAGTCCGTTCTGTCGATCAATACTGACATCACCCACCGTAAGACCGCTGAGCAAGAGGTCCAGCGTTTGGCCTTCTACGATCAGTTGACCGGGTTGGCCAACAGGCGGCTCATGTTGGACCGGTTACAGCATCTACTGGCGGGCAGCTCCCGTAGCCTGCATACGAGCGGGATAATTCTCATTGACCTGGATAACTTCAAGGCACTGAACGACACGCTGGGGCATGACAGAGGCGACATGTTGCTGCAGCAAGTTGCTCTGCGCCTTTGCGACTGCATACGCGAGAGCGACACCGTGGCTCGCCTGGGCGGAGACGAATTCGTCGTCCTGCTGGATGGCCTTAATGAGAATCCTCGAGAAGCAGCTATCCAGGCCAAGGCCATTGGCGAAAAGATTCTCAACTCCCTGAACATTTCCTACCAGTTGGATGGATATGAGCACCACAGCACCCCAAGCCTCGGCATTGCGCTGTTCCAGGGGCAGCTGAGCACCGTGGACGATATTATGAAGCGCGCTGACCTGGCGATGTATCGCGCCAAGGCGGCGGGCCGCAATACCATGCGCTTCTTCGACCCGGAAATGCAGGCGGTTGCCACGGCACGCGCCAGACTGGAAGTAGACTTGCGCCAAGGCTTGCAGGAGAACGAATTCCTTCTTCATTACCAGCCGCAGGTGAATAGTGAGGGCCGTATCATTGGCGCAGAGGCACTGATGAGATGGCAGAATCCTGAGCGCGGAGTCGTGTTTCCAGGCGAGTTCATTCCATTGGCAGAGGAAACGGGGTTGATTCTGCCGTTAGGCCGTTGGGCGCTGAATGCAGCCTGCACTCAGCTGGTTGCCTGGGCAAAGCATTCGGAAACCGCCCGACTGGGTATGGCTGTGAATGTCAGCGCCCGCCAGTTTCACCATCCGGACTTCGTCGAGGAGGTACTGCAAGTACTGAGATACACGGGGGCTGATCCGAAGAAATTGAAACTGGAACTGACCGAAGGCCTGCTGATAGAGGATATGGAAGGTACTGTCGCCAAAATGATCGAGTTGAAAGAGATCGGCATAGGCCTTTCGCTGGATGATTTCGGTACCGGCTACTCGTCACTGTCATACCTGAAGAGCCTTCCGCTGGATCAACTCAAGATCGACCAGTCCTTCATCAGAGATGTGCTGGTTGATCCCAACGACGCCGCCATCGCCTGCGCGATTGTGAGTCTGAGCCAGATATTGGGGCTTTCGGTGATTGCAGAAGGTGTGGAGACAGAAGCCCAGCGCACCTTTCTGGTCAAGCATGGTTGCCAGACCTACCAGGGCTTCCTGTTTTCCCCGCCACTGCCAGCCAAACAATTTGAGGAGTATGTTCACGAAAGATTAATGGCGAGCACTGATTTCCCACGGATCAAGACTAAATCGCCATAACTTCGCAGGCGCCTGGGAACGTCCGGCGCTGGAATATTCAGATTGGAAACGCCCCTGTAGCGAAACAGCCAGCCGCTAGCTATGCGGCCGCACAGTTTCACCCTCGCTGACAGCTACCTGCCAACCATTACCAGTATCGGTGA
The DNA here is from genome assembly GCF_058791055.1 of Pseudomonas sp. EU05-FHT14B02. Lineage (NCBI taxonomy): Bacteria > Pseudomonadati > Pseudomonadota > Gammaproteobacteria > Pseudomonadales > Pseudomonadaceae > Pseudomonas > Pseudomonas sp. EU05-FHT14B02. The sequence continues at coordinate 6,713 of NZ_JBYTDD010000019.1, forward strand.
GGGTGGGACGGACTATCTATAATGAGGAACAAAGGAGACTGATTTATTTTTACACGCACTATCTAAAAAAATCAGTCACCTTTTTCCCTCGAGATTGGTTGTAACACGGTGGTGCTGGCAGACTTTTCCAAGCTGCTGGCCATTCCGTTGCGCGATGGTTGTGAATTGATGGACGTGATTGGACGGAGGTTGCAGGCGGCGGAGTGAATAAGCGGGCGCTGAAGGCGCCCGTTTTATTGCTGGTCCAGAAAGGGTTACCCGTCAGCCTTGGTTTGAGACCGCGAAAAACCAATTAGGCGAAGATACTCAAAAATACCCGTAACAAAGATAAGAGTCGCTGCAACAGCGGCTCAACCTGGGAAACCTTCGATGATTTAAACGACTGGACAAGGAAACCGGACGACCACGAAATGATGGCTACTGTCACCGTTCTCTGGCACCTGCGCTCAGACACTTGGTGCTGTCAATCAAAGGTATATTTGCCTTCGAGCATGAATGCCGGCTCTCTCCAGTTTGGCCCTCTCACAACTCCGCCCCCACTATATTTGATAAAACCGGCATCACACATTTTATGGACAAGGTTCAATAACCCTATGTTGTTCTCCACATGCGCCCAGTTAGCCAGATTATAAAGGCCATCAAGCCGAGGAAAGGAGATGCCTAATTCATTTTTGGTAAGAAATAGAATTACCTCTTCAGGTTTTTCGTTAAGTACGATAGTTGCAATGACGCTCATTATTTTACCCCTCCAAGTTCCTTGTACTCTCGTTCCCTTTGTTTTTCATCCGCTTCTATAGCATCAGGTGTATAGAGCAGTTCAAAAGCATCCTTGACTTTGTAGTCTTCCAGCGTCGCGGCGTGAGTGTTGTTCCAAACAACATCGTCATCCGAGTTTACACCGTCAGCTACACCTAATGCTCTGAAACGTTCGAGTTCTCTGATTTCATGAGTATAGAAGCGTTTGTCCACATCTGTGATTACCAATTTACCCAACAGAATTTTTTTCAAGCGATCAATCATGATGGCATTGGCATCCGAGGGACTGAAGCGTCCCGTATGCAATTTGACCAGATCAATACCCGCTTGGGTCACGGTAGCATTTGTCCAATCGAGATCAAGGATTGAGGAACAAAGGAGACTGATTTATTTTTACACGCACTATCTAAAAAAATCAGTCACCTTTTTCCCTCGAGATTGGTTGTAACACGGTGGTGCTGGCAGACTTTTCCAAGCTGCTGGCCATTCCGTTGCGCGATGGTTGTGAATTGATGGACGTGATTGGACGGAGGTTGCAGGCGGCGGAGTGAATAAGCGGGCGCTGAAGGCGCCCGTTTTATTGCTGGTCCAGAAAGGGTTACCCGTCAGCCTTGGTTTGAGACCGCGAAAAACCAATTAGGCGAAGATACTCAAAAATACCCGTAACAAAGATAAGAGTCGCTGCGACAGCGGCTCAACCAGGGAAACCTTCGATGATTTAAACAACTGGACAAGGGAACCGGACGACCAAGAAATGATGGCTACTGTCACCGGTCTCTGGCACCTGCGTTCAGGCACTTGGTGCTGTCAATCAAAGGTATATTTGCCTTCGAGCATGAATGCCGGCTCTCTCCAGTTGGGCCCTCTCACAACTCTGAGCCCATTATTTTTTATAAAACCGGCATCACACATTCTCTTGACAAGATTCAATAGCCCTATGTTGTTCTCCACATGCGCCCAGTTAGCCCGATTATAAAGACCATCAAGCTGAGGAAAGGAAATACCTAATTGATTTTTGGTTACAAACAGAATTACCTCTTCAGGTTTTTCGTTAAGTACGATGGTTGCAATGACGCTCATTATTTTACCCCTCCAAGTTCCTTGTACTCTCGTTCCCTTTGTTTTTCACCCGCTTCTATAGCATCAGGTGTATAGAGCAGTTCAAAAGCATCCTTGACTTTGTAGTCCTCCAGTGTCGCGGCGTGAGTGTTGTTCCAAATAACACCGTCGTCATTCGGGTCTACACCGTCAACCACACCTAATGCTCTGAAACGTCCCGTATGTAATTTGACCAGATCAATACCCGCTTGAGTCACGGTAGCACTTGTCCAATCGAGATCGAGTATTGGGCCTCCGGCTTTGGCGGGATTGAAAAATCGACCGCTGTATTTTCCCCTTGTGGTTGCTCCTTTATAAGGACTATTAAAAACAACGTAGATTGGCGGCAGGCCGCTTTCAATCGGAAAGCAGTAAATGCAATCCCTGAAATCAGGCAATTCGGACGCGGGTAAGGTTTCAGGCTGCACAAGCAATGGCGACAGAGTAACTCCAGTGTAAGTCGGTACTTGTGCAGGTCGGGCAGGCGAAGTTGTCGAGTTGCTTCCCAAGTGAATAATGGGAAAACTGAGGATACTGGGCGGCGTATCGTTTGACGTGAAACTGTAGCTGCTGGTCGTTGGATCGAACACCAATGCTCGCACTGGCACTTTTGCCGAGACACTCCCTCCAGCTGGGGTTGCAACGAGTGTGTATTGGTTAAGGTCGCCAAAAATCCTATAAGGAAGGTCAATGGTTCCTTCGGTAGCGGCGATTTCATTCAGGTTTGACGGCAGCTTTGGTAAAAAAGTGGTACCGGGTAGTTTGAGAGCTGTTTGAGGAAAGCGTTCGCCGTTAGCAAGAGCAGGTGAATAGAACAAGGCTCCGATCCCAACAGCAGTGGCCCGACTGATTAGTGCTTCCCCCAACCCTGCCAATAACTTTATGCCTTTATCGATCACTAACCCGAAGGTCCAACCGTCGGCGAAATGGATGGCAATGGCACCGGCCACAGTTCCTGCCTCTACGCCATGACCAATGGGCAACCTGTAGGTGTAAGCGACTTCGCCCCTTGCCAAGGCGCGATGGATTTCAGCGTCTGCAGTTGCGGAAGCGTCCTCCAAAATGCGAACGGCCTCGATTAGAATTCGTTTAACGTAGGCGGCAGTTAGTGATAACAGGAATTCTTCATAAAAACTTAGTCGTACTTCATCATCATCTTTTTCTGACTCCACATTACCTGCCCAAATCTCGGCAATTGTTTCTCTGTCTAGCGACAATGCGTCCACGCCAAAATACAATATTGCATCGCTCCAACTTCCGTGCATTGTAACCCTTTGCAAAAGCTCAACGATGATCACTTTCTTTTTCAAGGCAGCTTCCAGCGCATTTAATTTTTGGGAGTCAATGCCTGCGGCCATGCGTTTCTCTAGATAACCTCGAATATTCGGTGCACCACCCGAAAAAACATTCGTTATCTGATCGTGCACCGAAAGAAATATCGCCACTAATTGTTGGTATTCGTTTCTGGTTTTTTGACGCCCTCAATACTATACGGCGTAGTAACCGCCGGGACAGCCCCATCCCAAAACAAAATACTTTCGAAACTTGAAGGAAAAGCCCAGGCTTCCGTAGCTTGAACCGGCTGAGACCCAGACGTCATTAAAGGTGAATGATGAGCAACTGGCTTTTGCATATAGCACTCAATGCGACAATATTAATTCCATAAAATAAGCAGAACAAAAGTTATGCCGCAACAACCCATCAATTTCAACGCTTCAATATTGACTGCATACGTCGCGCGCAAAAGTTTGAATCAAGCCCAAACAATCTCTGCGGACTCCAGCAAAACCCTCACAGCAAGACGCCAATTCAATCTGCATATACGGGCTACTAAAACAAAAGAACTGATTTATTTTTACGATGCCCTGCAAGCAATGGCTGACTGGCGTGTTCGGACGACCACGCAGGTGCTGGAAAACATCGCCTACCGATCCGAGCTCGGTTGCGACACTGTGGTGTTGTCGGTTTTTTCCAAGTTGCTGGCGGTTGCGGGCGCAGGCCAGAGAATGACTACATAGGGGCGCCGAAGGGGTCTGTGTTCTTCTTTCTGTCTATTTCGAAGTCAGTCGAGGATGGCATGCAATACTGGATTCAATTCGTGTAAAGCAACAACACGCCCGCAGAGATCGGAGGAAGGGCAAAAGACTAAATCAGTCGGATCACAACGACGACGACGATAAAGGTTGCCAGTGCCAGCGCCGCACCGATGCTGAACGGCACCACGGCAGAGCGGATCGCGTTCGGGGCGGGACTACGCATATCTTCGGCAAAAGCTGCGACGTCGCGGTGCAGTTGTTCAATGCTGGATTGATTCGTATGTTGTGTGGACATGCTGCTACTTCCTGTGCGGGTCACTAGTCGTGTCTGCTGTGGCGAGGGCAAATGCTCAAAACTTCGCCCAAAGGCTGACAGCTGAGACAATAGCGGGTAACCACTGCTGAATATGTAGGCAAAATCCGAGAATTGCGTGAGGGATCAATGGGGTCAAAAAAAGTAAAGTCGATTGCTCAAAACAGCCTCCCCAAGCGCCAAACAACCCAGCCCACAGTCAATTAGCTAAACTTCATCAGTAACCCACTTCGCGAATCCCTGAAAATTCAGGAGGCGAACCATGAGCAAACAACCGCAACCCCAAAGCCGCTCCAACCCCCAACCCAGATCCCGCCCGCTGGTGCCGAACCTGCCGAGCAAAAACGGCAACAAGTCCGGTGGTTTGCGCGGTAACTATCCGCCGAAGAAGTCGTAATTGCCTCAGGTGTACGACAGGCTTTGCAACGGAGTCTGTCGCACTCCCCCGTCACTTCAGCATTACTTGCCTCTATATCGGACATTGTTTTCCATGAGCGACGTCGTAGCCGCCTAGAATAATGGCCAAAGGCTACGCTCTCCACGGCGTCTCAAATACAGCTCGACCATGCCGCCAACAGATTCGCATCCCTGACTCTGAAAACGACTGCCCCCCTTAACGTACCCAAGCCTTCGCGATGTCCCGTGTTGCCATAAACCCTGCTTTTTTCTGGCTCATTTACATGGAGTAAGCGTACATGCCCTTCCCCCCTCGGTTCCTCGACCACTACCGCAAAGCCGACCGCATCATGCTGGGCCTGATCTGGCTGATGTTCGTTTTCGCGGTGGGCCTGGCGTTCTGGCACGACACGTTCAGGCAGGCGTTGCTGGTGGGTGGTGGTACCAGTGTGCTGTTGACGCTGTTGTATCGCGCCATCGGCGGGTCGCGGTGGATGCGCTGTTTGCTGGGCGTTGGCCTGATGGTGATGGCGGCGTTGCATATCAATCAGGCCGAGGGTGTCATTGAGTCGCACTTCGGGATTTTTGCGTTGTTGGCGGTGTTGACGTTTTATCGGGACTGGCTGCCGATTCTGGTGGCGGCGGTGACGATTGCGCTGCATCACGTGGTGTTTCATGCGCTGCAGCATCAGGGTTTTCCGGTGTTTGTGATGGCCCATCACGGTGGCTGGACGATGGTGTTCGTTCACGCTTTTTATGTGGTGATGGAGACGGTCGCGCTGCTCTATCTGGCGATGCACAGCCAGGCCGATGCGGTGGAGAGCCAGGACATGCTGGACAAGATGCTGGCGACCACGTCCCAGTTCACCGCGGGTGCCGGCCAAGGTGACAAGGCTCGGGTGCATGTGTCGCTGGCCCAGCGCTTCGATCAGTTTTTGACGCAGATCACCGCCTTGGTGGACGGGGTGGTGCGTGACTCTCAGGGTTTGGGTCAGTTGGGCCAGGAGTTGGCCAAGGCCAGCAACACGCTGGAGAAAGGCGCCAAGCATCAGTTGACGGAAATCGCGCAGATGACCGGGTCGATGCAGCGCATGGGTGATGCGATGGAGCACATCGTGGTGCATGTCGAGCATGCCGTTGCCCATGCCGGCCAAGCCAGCGCGCAAGTCACCCGCGGCCAGGAAAGCGTGAACCGTGCGCGGCAGGAAATCACTCAACTGGCCTCACGCCTGGAAGGCACCAACCAGACCGTGCAGGTACTGGCCGGGCAGGCGCAGCAGATCGGTACGGTGCTGGAGGTGATCAGCAGCATTGCCGAGCAAACCAACTTGCTGGCGCTCAACGCGGCGATTGAAGCGGCGCGCGCCGGCGAGCAAGGCCGGGGCTTTGCGGTGGTGGCCGATGAGGTGCGCAGCCTGGCGCAGCGCACGGCGGTGTCCACCAAGGAAATCCGCACCATCATCGAGGCCTTGCAACAAGGCAGCCGCAAAGCCGTGGAGGCCATGCAGGACAGCCGCGAAGGTGTAGTGCGCTGCGTAGAGGACAGTCAGGTGGCCGCAGCGATGTTGCAGGCCGTCGGCAGCGACATCTCGCAGATCGATGAGCTCAATGGGCGGATCGCCACGACGACCCGCGAACAGTCCTCGGCGAGTTTCGAGATTGTCGGGCGCTTGCAGTCGGTGCAGAGCATTGCGCAAAACACGGCGGATGATGTGGAGACACTGGCGCTGAGCAGTCGGCGCTTGCCGCCCATTGCGACCCGTCTGGATGCGTTGGGGCGGACGTTTCATCAGTGATGGTCGACGGGAGAAGTTTTCCGTTGATCGATCAGAATTGCTCTACAGACCCTATAAACCTATCATTGAGTCTATGGACTCAAGATAGGTATTGATCATGGCCGTCCCCCTGCAACCCCAATCCTTCAGCAAAAACCAATGCGTCACCGGCCTGCGTGCCGCCGTGAGCATTCTGGAAAAGTGGAAGGCCACCAGTGATCAGGCCTGTCGCATCCTGCGTATTTCCCGCAGCACCTACACCCGCGCCCGGCAGCGAGACCCGGACTGGGCGGTGGCGCTGGATGCGGACCAGATGCAGCGCATCAGTTTTGTGTTGAACATTCACGCGACGTTGCGGCTGGTGTTCGACAACCCGGGTAACGTGTACGGCTTTGCCACGATGGCCAATGACAACGAGTTTTTCAACGGGCGTTCACCGCTGGAGATCATGGCCCAGGGCGACATGATTTCGCTGTACGAAACCTTCCGCCGCATCGACATGCTGCGGGGTGCGCAATGGTGATGGCGAGTGAGCTGGCGGTGTTTGCCGGTCAGTCGTTGCAGGCTTATCGCCTGGTCAATTCGAAGTTTCCGCCCATTGCGTTGTTTGATGATGTGGCGGATGCGGCCGAGTTCGAGGTGTTGTTCGAGATTCAGGCTCTGACCAATCCGCGATTGAAGAATGAGGTGGGTCAGTTGGAGTTGATTGCGCGCAGCGAGATCCCGTTCGGCATTCCGGGTTGCTCCTACGCCATTGCGCCGTTTACCCACGTCAACCCGGCGGGCTCGCGTTTCAGTGATGGCCGTTTTGGTGTGTTGTACCTGGCAGAGTCGATGGAAGCGGCGCTGGCCGAAGTGCGGCATCACCAGGCGCTGTATTGGTCGAGGGTGCCGAGCCTGAACTATGAGCGCTTTGTGTTTCGTGGACTGGCCTGTGCATTTGGCGATGGCGGGATGAAGGACGCCACAGCCCTGCCGATGAGCGATCCGGTGTATGCGCCGGACGACTACGGCCACTCCCGTGTGTTGGGGCAGGCGGTGCGCGATGCCGGTTGCCCCGGTTTGCGTTATCACTCGGTGCGGATGCCGGGCAGTCATTGCTGGGCGTTGATGACGCCGAGGCCGGTTTCGTCGATTGTGCAGACGGCGCACTATGAGATGGTGTGGAATGGACAGATCACCAGTGTCAGTCAGATCAGTGAGGCTTGAGCCCCGTTGTCAGGCACATGAAAACCTGTGGGATCTGCAATCCATTGACTGCATCGATAGTCACCATCATTTCAATGAAGTTCTCTTAAAAAATCCCCGGCGTAACATCTGCTCCATACCAACCCATAAGCACCCCGGAGCACACCATCATGAAACGCCAGACCCTGCTCAGCATCGCTTTCTCGGTTTTCGCAGTTAACGCTTTCGCCGCAAACTCTGCTCAACCTGTGGTCGCTGAAGGCGGCTCGGATCGCCTGATCGAAAACCGCGTTGCCGAAGGTGGTTCCGACAAACTGCTGCAAAACCGCGTCGCCGAAGGTGGTTCGGATCGTCTGATCGAAAGCCGCGCTGTCTGAATGCAGTGTTGACCGCAGGACTCAACGAAAAGCCCGGTCTCAACAGCCGGGCTTTTTCGTGCGGGTTATCAATTCGTTTGTAGTTCATGCGCTTTCGCGGATCGCGAGAGGCCAATCTTGATGCCGACCAGTATGGGCGCGGCAAAGACGAACAGCAGGGCCACGGCGAAGAACGCCGTATCGAAAGCAATCACCGTGGCCTGACCTGATACAGCATTGCCCAGCAAGCTTGTGGCTGCCCGGCCAGCGGCCACCTGATCCATGCCCTTCCCTGCCAGCATCGCGGTTGTGGTCATCAGCCGTTCGATGACCGCGTGTCCTCCTGGGGTGACGTTGGCGCCGAGTACCACGCCATTGCTGACAACCTGATGGTCGATCAAGGTCTGCAACCCGGCAACGCCCATCAAGCCACCCAACTGACGCCCTGTATTGAACAGGCCGATGCCGCTGGCCAGGTTGCGGCTGTTGAGGTGGGTGAAGGCGATCAGCGTGATTGACAGAAACAGGAAGCCAAGGCCCAGGCCGCGCAACAGGATGGCCGCCATCATGTCGTCGGTGCCGCTTTCGCTGGTGGAGCCGGACAGCATCCACATCGCCCCCATGATCAGCAGGATACCCAGCGGTACCGTCGCCACCGGCGGCACGCGACGCACGCTGAACAGATAGGCGGCGATGAGCAGCGAACCGACAAAAAAACCGCCACTGGGCAGCAGGAGCAAGCCGGCATCGGTCGGTGTGAACGCGAGTACCGACAGGGCGAACGCCGGGATCAGGTAGGCGCTGCCGAACAGCGCGGCACCCGCGACGAAGCTGACGATAAAGGCAAAGGTAAAATCGCTTGATCTGAACAGGCTGAAGTCGAGCAGCCCCTGGCCGTTGGCCAACACCTGTTGGCCGAGAAAGGCCAACAGCGCAGCGGCACCGATCACCGTCAGCACCAGGATGCGCGGTTCCTCGAACCAGTCCCAGCGGCTGCCCTGGCTGAGCACATAGGTGAAACAGAACAGGCCCGCAGAGAGCAGCGAGAACCCGAGCCAGTCGAACGAACGTTGCCGGACCCTGGCGGGCACGGGGTGGTCGGCGATGAGCAAAAGGCCGGTCGCCGCCAGGGCCAGCGGTACCACGCTGAAGAAGATCCAGGTCCAGGACTGGCTGTCGACCAACCACCCTTGCAGGGCTGGCGCGAAGGTCGCCGACGCGACCACCGCCGCAATGGCGAACAGCGCTTGCAGGATCGGCTGAAGCGCGCGCGGATAGCCGCGAAAGATGATCGCCTGGCCCGCCACCAGTAGAGCGCCGCCAGCGAAGCCTTGCAGGATACGCAGTGCGATCAGCAGTTCCAGCCAGGCGGTAACGGCCGCCACGCAGCACGCCAGGCCCATGACCAGGGTGGCGCCGATGATCACGTTGCGCGCAGAAAATCGCTGCATCAGCCAAGGGGCGATCATGAACCCGATCAGCTTGAGCGCGATGTAGCCGACATCCAGCCAGGCGAACTCGTCGGGCGTGGCATAGGTGTCGCCGATGATGTCGCCGCGACCGAGGGCCAGCACGGTGCTGGCGATCGCTTCCGTCAACGTCGCCAGCACGATGCCCACCATGAGCAGGACGCCGTTCATTGTCCTGGCGCTGCTCGGCGTGGTGCAGGCAACGCGGCTCATGAGCCGGCCCCTTGTGTAACTTCCACCCGCGCGGACAGGCCCGGCACGATGCGCCCCGGCAGGGGGTTTTCAGCCAGGCGGATCTTCACCGGAACGCGCTGCACGACACGCACAAAGTTCCCGGTGGCGTTGTCGGGCGGCAGCAGGCTGAACGCCGAGCCACTGCCGGGTGCAAAGCTGTCGACCACGCCATCGAGTGCCGCATCGGGGTAGCCATCGACCGTGACACGCACCGGCTGACCGGGGCGAATATGTTCCAGTTGGGTTTCCTTGAAGTTCGCCACGACCCATACATCATTGACCGGCACGATATCGAGCAGGGAAACGCCCGGTGTGACGAAACGACCGAGGCGAACCTGACGGTTACCGACCACGCCATCCACAGGTGCGTGTACCACGGTGTGCTTGAGATCGATCCGGGCGAGATCACGTGTGGCCTCTGCCTGGCTCACAGCGGCCACGGCAGCCTCGCGCTCGGCTGCAAACACCGTGATGCGCTGCTGTTGCGCCTCGACCGTTGCCGAAGCGGCCGAAACCGAGGCTGCGGCTCTGGATTGCGCGGTACCGGTTTCATCGACCAGGGCCTGGCTCACCGCATTGCTGACGATCAGTTTGCGGCTGCGGTCGTGGGTCTTGGCCGCCAGGCTCATGTCGGCGGAGGCTGAGCGCCTTTGCGCTTCGGCCTGCCTGATCAGCGCATGCTGGAGCTGGATCTGTGCGTCGACATGCGTCAGGCGCGCCTGGGCGGCGCTGACATTGGCCTCGGCTTGCGCAAGTTTGGCGCGGAAGTCGCGGTCATCGATTCGAAACAGCACATCACCGGCACGCACGGCCTGGTTGTCCCGGACCTCGACCGCCGTGACATAGCCGGCGACCTTGGCGGCCAGCGAGGTGACGTCCCCGCGGACATACGCGTTGTCGGTCGAGGTCACGCCACTTGAAAACGCCATGGCTCCCCAAACCACCACGACCATTACAGTCGCGACGCACAGCAACAGGCCGATGGTCTTGCGCTTGCTTCGCCGCACCACGACCACGGGAGTGCCGCTACTTGCGCTGGTGGCAATGGCAGCCTTGTCCAGGAGCGAGTTCATTTTTTCATTTCCTGTTCAGTGCCAAGAACTGACTCAGCCACTGGGCGACAGGGTCTGCCGCCCGGCGGTCGTGCCTTCATGAGCGCGTGATCGGCTCACTGTTTGATCGGTGTTACGAGCACCTTTTCCTCGGTGTCGAGGACGAACACCGCCAGCAGGCGTGCAGGTTGGGTGTCACTGGCGTTGGCGCTGACCAGGTGTACGGAGCCCGGCTCCTCTACGAAGTTTTCGCCGACGTTGTAGATCTTTTCCGGCTGGCCTTTGACCTGGATGCGGAACGAACCTTCCAGCACCGTTGCATAGATGAAGGCCGTTTTCGGATGGGTGTGGGCCGGCGACGCGGCCCCCGGCCCATACTCGACGACCACGCCCCTCATGCTCTTGCCAGGGATGTTGGGAATGGGACGGTCGAACACCACCGTCACCTTGCCGGGGGGCGGCTCGGCGGCTGATGCGGCACTGATCGAGAGCGCTGCGAAGACAGCGGCCATTAGCAATCGGGTAACCATGGGATTTCTCCTGGATTCGTCGGGAAATGTGCGGGTGCGATCCGTTACTGCGCTGTCGACCGGGCCAACCACTCGTCGAAGCGGATCCCCCCCAGACGTGCGTTCTTGCCGGTGACCAGCGATTGATCGTCGAGCACGGCGCCGAAGTAGCGGGCATGTACATCCGGCACGACCTTGCGGTTGTCCTGAGTCGCTTGCAGATAGCGCCTGGCCAGTTCGTCGATCGGCATGGTTTCCGGGCCGCCGACTTCAACCGTGCCATTGACCGGTGCTGCCAGCACGACATCGGCCAGCGCCGCTACCACGTCGTCGGACGCTATCGGCTGGATCAGCGCCGGCGAAGCATGAATTTCCTCGCCAACGGCGAACGACTGGACAATGCCGCCGGCAAACTCGGAGAACTGCGTGGCACGTAGAATGGTGTAAGGAACGCCGGATGCCTTGATAAGGGCTTCCTGCGCGACCTTGGCCCGGAAATAGCCGGTATCGGGAAGCCGTTCGCTGCCGACAATCGACAGGGCTACGTGATGACGAACCCCGGCAGCGGCTTCGGCGGCCAGCAGGTTACGGCTCGACGTTTCAAAGAAATCGAGAACGGCCTGGTCTTCCCAGGACGGCGCGTTCGCCACGTCGACCACCACATCAGCACCATCCATCGCTTCGGCCAGGCCTTCGCGGGTGATGCTGTTCACGCCCGTGCTGGGGCTGGCGGCGAGCGCATCATGGCCGCGCTCGCGCAGGGTGTTCACAAGTTTCGATCCGATGAGGCCGGAGCCTCCGATGACGACGATCTTCATGACTTTTCTCCACTTGTCGACTGCAACCATTGCGTCGGTGTAGAGAGATTGCCTGCGCGCACCGGGCAAGTCCTTGCGCCGGGCTTGGGTTTGCCTTGGCGAACGCTTGGATTTATGTCCAAGGATACTGAGGCTGCTCCAGCCGCCATTGCCGCAGACTGTGCAGCGGATGTCGAGCTGCCTTATCATCTTCCCCTGTTACCAACCGCCAGCCGCCTGGGACACGGAGTTGAGGGCGCTTCGCCAAGGGATGCTCAATTTGCCATTCACGTTTGAAGACTACGTACTCGATCAGGAGCGTCGGGAGCTGACCCTGCGCGGGCAAATCGTGGCCGTCGGACCGCAGGTTTTCGATCTGTTGCTGCTGTTCGTCAACAATCCCGACCGCGTCGTCAGCAAGGACGAGTTGCTCAAGGCGGTGTGGGGCGACCGGATCGTTTCGGAGTCGACGATCACCAGCCACATCAATGCGGTGCGCAAGGCCATCGGTGACACAGGTGAGGAGCAGCGCCTGGTGCGTACCGTCCCCCGCAAGGGCTACCGCTTCGTTGGTCGGATCAACGGCGACTTGAGCGGGCAAGCTCCACAGCCTGACATCGATGAACGCGCAAGCGCTGCCCCGAAACAAATCCCCTCCCCTACGCTCGTCCTGCCGGACAAACCCTCGATCACCGTCCTGCCCTTCCAGAACCTGAGCGGCGATCCGGAGCAGGAGTATTTCGCCGATGGCGTCGTTGAGGACATCATCGCCGCCCTGTCGCGTATCCGCTGGCTGTTCGTCATTGCGCGCAATTCGAGCTTCACCTACAAGGGCCAGGTCGTGGACGCCCAGGGCGTCGGCCAGGAACTGGGTGTGCGCTATGTGCTCGAAGGCAGCGTGCGCAAGTGCGGGAACAGGTTGCGCATTACCGGGCAACTGATCGACGCGACAAGCGGGACGCATATCTGGGCGGAGCGCTTCGAAGGCTTGCTCGACGACCTATTCGAGCTGCAGGACCAAATCACCGAAAGCGTCGTCGGTGCTATCGCGCCGCAACTGGAGCGGGCAGAAATCGAACGCGCCAAGCGCAAGCCGACGGAAAGCCTGGACGCCTACGACTACTACCTGCGGGCCATGGCAAAACTGCACAGCGGCAGCCGGGAAGCCATCGAGCAGGCGCTGCCGATGTTCTACCAGGCCATCGAACTCGATGCGGAATTTGCCTCGGCCTATGGCATGGCCGCCTGGTGCCACTTCTGGCGCAAGCTCAATGGCTGGATGAGCAATCGACCCGCAGAAATCGCCGAGGGCATACGGCTGGCGCGTCTGGCAGTGACCCTCGGCCGCGACGATGCCGTCGCGTTGACTCGGGGCGGACATGCGCTCGCTCATCTCGCCGGCGAAGTCGACGGCGGCATTGCGCTGCTCGACAGGGCGCGCCTGCTCAATCCCAACCTCGCCCCCGCCTGGTTTCTGGGCGGTATCCTGCGGGCACTGCACGGTGAAACAGAGGCCGCCATCGAGCATTTGAACCATGCCGTTCGCTTGAGTCCGCTGGATCCGGAAATGTTCAGGATGCAGGTGGGGATGGCGCTCGCGCATTTCTTCGCCGGGCACTTCGATGCCGCTGCGCAGTGGGCGGAGAAGGCCCTGGGTAACCTGCCCAGTCTGCTGGTCGCGGCGGCGCTGGTGGCAGCCAGCCATGCACTCGGCGGACGAATGGACAAAGCGAAGTGGGCGATGCAACGCCTGCAAGCGCTGGATCCCTCTTTGCGCCTGTGCACCCTCAAGGACTGGCTGCCCATTCAACGGCCTGAGGATTTCGCCCGTTTCGCCGATGGGCTGCGGCTGGCCGGGCTACCGGAGTGAAGACGACTCCCCTCACCCTGTAGGAGCGAGCTTGCTCGCGATGGTCGTCAACGATAACGCGGGCTTTCTGATTAAACGCGGTGTCTTCAAGTCCATCGCGAGCAAGCTCGCTCCTACAGGGGGCCAGGTCGTGCGTTGGCGTTCACCTGGCAAAATTCACAGTTTGCAACGGTAGGCTAAGCTTTGAGCAACTCGTTGCTCATGATGCTCGGTTCTGCAGGTTTTGGGTGTTTCTGGAGAGCGTCTGCAACAGCGATCTCAGACTGGCCCAAACCTTTCACGCAGGATTGCCGTGATGACCGAGCCCCTCCTCAGCTTTGATGCACTCAAGCGCGCCGCGGCTGCCGGCGAAATCGATACCGTACTGGTCTGCATGGTCGACATGCAGGGACGCCTGGTCGGCAAGCGGTTCCAGGTCGAGTTTTTCATCGACAGCGGCCACGAAGAAACTCACTGCTGCAACTACCTGCTGGCAGATGACATCGACATGGAGCCGGTGCCGGGTTACGCCGCGGCCAGTTGGAGCAAGGGTTACGGCGATTTCGTGCTCAAGCCCGACATGTCCACCCTGCGGCGCGTGCCCTGGCTTGAGTGCACGGCGCTGGTGCTGTGCGACGTGCTCGATCATCACCATCGCCAGGACCTGCCCCACAGCCCAAGAGCGATTCTGAAAAAACAGGTCGAGCGCCTGCGCGAGCGTGGTTATACCGGCATGTTTGCCTCGGAGCTCGAGTTCTATCTGTTCGACGAGAGTTACGAGGCGATCCACAAGCGCAACTATCACAAACCGAAAACCGCCGGCCATTACATTGAGGACTACAACATCCTCCAGACCACTCGCGAAGAGCCTGTGCTGCGGGCGATTCGCAAGCATTTGCAGGCATCGGGCATTCCCGTGGAAAACTCCAAGGGAGAATGGGGCCCGGGTCAGGAAGAGATCAACATCCGCTACGCCGATGCCATGACCATGGCTGACCACCACGTCATCATCAAGCACGCCTGCAAAGAGATCGCCCAGTTGCAGGGCAAGGCGATCACCTTCATGGCCAAATGGCGCTACGACGCCGCCGGCTCCAGCAGTCACATCCATAATTCGCTGTGGGACAAGAACGCCAAAAAGCCGTTGTTCTTCGACGCGAAAGCCGAGTTCGGCATGTCGAAACTGATGCGAGCCTGGGTCGCCGGGCAGCTCAAGTACGCCAACGACATCACCTGTTTTCTCGCGCCCTACATCAACTCCTACAAGCGCTTTCAGGCTGGCACTTTTGCGCCGACGCGGGCGGTGTGGAGCCGCGACAATCGCACCGCCGGCTTTCGCTTGTGTGCCGAAGGCAGCAAGGCCATCCGCATCGAATGCCGCATCGGTGGCGCCGACCTCAACCCCTATCTGGCCTTCGCCGCATTGATCGCAGCGGGCCTGGCCGGTATCGACGAGAAGCTCGACCTCGCGCCGCCGTTCGAAGGTGACGCCTACCTGGATGAGCATTTGCCGGAGGTGTCCAAGACCCTGCGCGAAGCGAGCGCCGCACTCAAGGCCTCCGGCATGTTGCGCAAGGCGTTCGGCGATGAGGTGGTCGACCATTACGTGCACACCGCCGAGTGGGAGCAGAAAGAGTACGACCGGCGAATCACCGACTGGGAATTGCAGCGCGGTTTCGAGCGCTATTGAGAACATCATGACTGCGAAGGTTCAACTGATCTCCCCGGTCGATGGCCGGGTGTACGTCGAACGCGAAGTGGCCGATGCGGCGCAGGTCGAGCAGGCGCTGACGGCCGCTGCCAGTGCACAGGTGTCATGGCAACGCCGTTCACTGAGCGAACGCGCGGCGTTTTGCACTGCCGCGGTAGACGCAATGCTGTCGATGCAGGCCGACATCGTGCCGGAGCTGGCCTGGCAGATGGGCCGCCCGGTGCGTTATGGCGCCGGCGAACTGCGCGGTTTCGCCGAACGCGCCCGGTACATGATCGCTATTGCACCTCAGGCCCTGGCCGCTGTAGAGCCAGAACCCGTGGCGGGATTTCGACGCTATATCAAGCGCGAGCCGCTGGGTACGGTGCTGGTGGTCGCTCCGTGGAACTACCCCTATCTGACGGCGGTGAACACGATCATCCCGGCATTGATGGCCGGCAACAGCGTGATCCTCAAGCATGCGTCGCAAACGCTGCTGGTGGGCGAGCGTTTCGCCGAGGCCATGCGTCGCGCAAAACTGCCCGAGGGGTTGTTCCAGAATCTGCTGCTCGACCATGTATCGACCGGAGCGATCATTGCTTCCGGGGGCGTGCAGCAAGTGAACTTCACCGGTTCCGTGGAGGCGGGCAAAGTCATGGAAAGCCTCGCCAGCGGACAATTTCTCGGCATGGGCCTGGAGCTCGGCGGAAAAGACCCGGCCTATGTCCGCGCAGACGCCAACCTTGAACATGCGGTGGAAAATCTGGTGGACGGCAGTTTCTTCAATTCCGGGCAGAGTTGCTGCGCCGTGGAACGCATCTACGTCGACCAGAAAATCTACCCGGTGTTTGTCGAGCGCTTCGCCGAACTGACCCGCCAGTACGTGCTGGGCAACCCGCTGGACGAAGCCACTACCCTCGGTCCGCTGGTGACACCGGGCGCCGCATTCTTCGTTCGTGGCCAGATCGCCGAAGCGCTGGCCCAGGGCGCGACGGCGCTGATCGATGCAACGTCCTTTCCCGCCGACGTGCCGGGCAGCGCCTACCTCGCGCCGCAGGTCCTGGTCGATGTCACCCATCAAATGTCGGTCATGCGCGATGAAAGTTTTGGCCCGGTCGTCGGCATCATGCCAGTGGCCAGCGACGATGAAGCCATCGCCTTGATGAACGACAGTCCGTTCGGGCTCAGCGCCTCGCTGTGGACGCAAGATCTCGACGCGGCCGAGCGCCTGGGCAACGAAATCGCCACCGGCACCGTCTTCATGAACCGCTGCGATTACCTCGACCCGGCACTGGCCTGGACCGGCGTGAAGCACAGCGGGCGCGGCGTCACACTGTCGCCATTGGGCTACGAGCACCTGACCCGCGCCAAATCCTTTCATCTGCGTCACGAGGTGTAGACCATGAACCTGACAGGAAACTGGAGCTACCCCACGAGCGTTCGTTTCGGTGTCGGGCGCATCGCCGAACTGGCCGACGTCTGTCGCAGCCAGGGAATCCAGCGGCCGCTGCTGGTGACCGACAGCGGCCTGGCGCGCGCACCCATCACCACGGCGGCGCTGGACGCGTTGCGCGCCGCCGGTCTTGGTGTCGCGCTGTTCTGTGACCTCAAGCCCAATCCGGTGGAAGCCAACCTGGCCGGCGGGCTCGACGCCTGGCGTGCCGGCCAGCACGATGGCGTGATCGCGTTCGGCGGTGGCAGTGGCCTGGACATGGGCAAGCTGATTGCGTTCATGAGCGGCCAGACCCGCCCGGTCTGGGACTTCGAAGACATCGGCGACTACTGGACCCGCGCCGACGACAGCCGCATCGCCCCGGTCATTGCGGTGCCGACCACGGCGGGCACCGGTTCCGAAGTCGGTCGTGCGGCGGTGATCATCGACGAGCGCACCCACACCAAACGCATCATCTTCCACCCGAAAATGATGCCGCGCGTGGTGATCAGCGACCCGGCACTCACCGTCGGCATGCCGGCCAAGATCACCGCCGGCACCGGCATGGATGCATTCTCCCACTGCCTGGAAGCGTACTGCGCCCCCGGTTTTCACCCCCTGGCCGATGGCATTGCCGTGGAAGGCATGCGCCTGGTGGCCAATTCGCTGGTGAAGGCAGTACACACACCGTCGGACCTTGAGGCGCGCGCGCAAATGCTCGCGGCGGCGGCGATGGGTGCCACGGCATTCCAGAAAGGCCTGGGCGGGATGCATGCGCTGTCGCATCCGGTGGGCGCGCTGTACGACACCCATCACGGCATGACCAATGCCACCTTCATGCCCTATGTCCTGCACTTCAATCGCTCGGCCATCGAGGAGCGCATCACCCGCCTGGCGGCGTACCTGCGCCTGCCCTCCCCGGGGTTCGACAGTTTCCTGGCCTTCGTCCTCAAGCTGCGCAAGGACATCGGCGTGCCCCATACCCTGGTTGAACTGGGCGTTGATGACCGGCAGGCCGACCTGATCGCCGACATGGCGATTGTCGACCCTTCCGCTGGCGGCAACCCGCTGCCATTGACCCGGGACGGCGTGGCAAGAATTTTCGACGCGGCGTTTCACGGCCGTCTGTAGGAGCGAGCTTGCTCGCGATGAACGTCAACGATGATGCGGGGAGCCTGACACCCCGCGTCATCCTCAAGTCCATCGCGAGCAAGCTCGCTCCTACAGAAAACCAAGGTCGAGCCTACGGCGGCTCAGTTCGGCCTGTCCAAAACCTGAAAAGGGGCACACATCATGAACCCAGCAAGCCAGCCCGGCACCGACGCGCACGACGACGACGTCAAGGTGCTGCACAGCATGGGCTATGCCCAGCAACTCTCACGACGAATGGGCGTTTTCTCCAACTTTGCCATTTCCTTTTCGATCATCTGCATCCTCTCCGGTGGCATCAATTCCCTGGCCCAGGGCACCTCGGGCGCGGGCGGGGCATCCATCGGGATCGGCTGGCCAATCGGCTGCCTGATCTCCGGGGTGTTCGCCATGGCCATGGCGCAGATTTCCTCGGCCTACCCCACCGCTGGCGGCCTGTACCACTGGGGCTCGATCCTGGGTAACCGCTTCACTGGCTGGCTGACCGCGTGGTTCAACCTGCTGGGGCTGGTCACGGTGCTTGGCGCGATCAACGTCGGTACCTATTACTTCTTTTTCGGCGCCTTCGGACCGGCACTGGGCATGGAGGACACGACCACGGTCCGGGTGATTTTCCTGGCAATCCTCACCGGCCTGCAGGCCTTGTGCAACCACTTGGGTATCGGCCTGACCGCCAAACTCACTGACTTCTCAGGTTATCTGATCTTCGCCACGGCGCTGGCCCTGACCATCGTCTGCCTGATATCGGCACCCAGCTACGAATTCGCCCGGTTGTGGACCTTCGGCAACTATTCCGGCGAAGCGGGTGGCAGCGTCTGGCCGCAGGTCTCCAACGGCTGGGTTTTCATGCTCGGTCTGCTGTTGCCGATCTACACCATCACCGGCTATGACGCCTCTGCGCATACCTCCGAGGAAACTCGCAACGCGGCCATATCGGTGCCGCGCGGCATGGTCATGTCGGTGGTCTGGTCGTTGCTGTTCGGTTGGCTGATGCTCAGCGCGTTCGTGCTGATGCTGCCGAACATGGACGAGGCGGCCAAGCAAGGCTGGAACGTGTTTTTCTGGGCCATGAACACCCAAGTCAACCCGACCTTGAAACTGGTGCTTTTCGTGGCGATTTTCATCTCGCAGGTGCTCTGCGGACTGGCCACCGTCACCTCGGTTTCACGCATGATTTTCGCGTTCTCCCGGGACGGTGGCCTGCCCTGCTCCAAAGCACTGGCCTCCGTTTCGCCGACCTTTCGAAGCCCGGTGGCGGCGATCTGGACCGGTGCCACCCTCGCCGTCCTGTTCGACTGGGGCTCGTCGGTGATCTCGGTCGGGGCAACGCCGGTCTATACGATCGTGGTGTCCTGCACGGTGATCTTCCTGTTCTTCTCCTTCGCCATTCCCATCGCGCTCGGCCTGTTTACCTTTGGGACGTCGAAATGGCCGACCATGGGACCGTGGAACATGGGGCGTTTCTGGTACTCGGTGTTCGCCATCCTCTCGATCCTGTCGATGGTCATCATTTTCGTCATCGGCATCCAGCCACCGAACGATTGGGCGCTGTACATCACCATCGGCTTCCTGATCCTGACGGCCATCGTCTGGTTCGGTTTTGAAGCCCGGCGCTTCCAGGGGCCGCCGGTGGGCGACATGATCGTCAAGCGCCAGGCTGAAATTGCTGCGGCGGAGGCGGCGTTGGACAAACAAAGCGCAGGTTGATGGCTGCTCTGCACTGTAGGAGCGAGCTTGCTCGCGATGGTCGTTAACGATACCGCGCCTTCGCTGGATGAGCGCGGTGTTCTGAAGCCCATCGCGAGCAAGCTCGCTCCTACAGAGTTCGGGCCTCATCAGCCGGGCTTTTTTGCAGGCTGATGATCTATCCTGTGCCTCCCCGATTCCGCCCCGGAGACACCTGTGCCCGCCCTCACCGCTCGCGAGGTTTACCAGCCGTTGCGCGATGCCGCTCAAGGCATTTGCACCTTCAAGCGAGTCGACGACGCCTGCGAGTCTGACCATGTACAGGTCGACATCGACGGCTGGCGCCTGACGCTCGACGTCGACGCCGGTCACCTGCGCCACTGCCTGCACGGCCAGAGCCCCGATGGCCGAGAATATGTGTTCGACAACGGGCAGCGCTTCGGCACCGACCCGGTGAGTTTGCTCAGCACCTGGGAACTGGCGCAGATCGAACGGCTGCTGGCCTGAATCCTGCGCAACCTGTCGTGCCTTGGCCGCACTTGTGATACACAAGCCGCAGTGATTTTTGTGTCCAAGGAGGTTCTGCCCATGCCCCGTTCCCCACGCCTGCCGCACTGGCTGGCTTGCGCCCTGCTCGGTCTGTTCGCTGGCGGTGTCCAGGCCAGCACGACGCCTGCGGCGCCCGATGCCTTGCGGCCCTTGCTGGCGACAATGAATGAGCGGTTGAACATCAGTGAGCTGGTGGCGCTGACCAAGTGGGACAGCGGCAAACCGGTCCAGGACAACGCCCGGGAAGCGCAAGTCATCGCCAACGCCAGGAAGCAGGCGGTCGAGCGCAAGCTCGACCCCGACGACGTCGCCGACCTGATCGCCGCCCAGATCGAAGCCAGCAAACTGCTGCAATACGGCCGACTCGCCCAATGGCAAGCGGCGCACAAGGCACCGGACACACCACGGCCGGACCTCAACAACGAAATCCGGCCGAAGCTCGACAAACTGCAAAACCTGCTGCTCAAGCAGTACGCCGATTTCCTGCCCTACCGCAAAGACCCGAACTGCCCGCAATGGCTGGCCACGGAACGCTCCGCGCTGATCAAGGATTACCTGCATGATCAGGCGTTGATTCGGGCGACCGGGGAGTTGTGTGTTGTGGGTCGATGGCAGTGAAGTGATCGAGACGAAGAGCCCGGCCCAATCAGTCGGGCTTTTTCATTGGCCGGCCCGACGATGTAAAACACCCTTTACATCCGTGAAGTCTCCAGCGAATATGTAAAGGGACTTTTACATCAGGAGGATGCAATGAACCGCTTCTACATCGAAATGGGCGTCGCGATTACGCTGTACACCCTGTTGTTGCTGGTGTCGTTGATTTTGCTTAAAGACCAGCAAGAAATGGCAATGACGCTGAAGGTCATCATCACACTGTTGCCGGTGATTCCCGCAGGGCTGATGTGCTGGGCGGTGGTGCGCAATATGCGCACGCTGGACGAAATGCATTTGCGTATTCAGTACGAAGCTCTCGGTTTTGCCTTTGCCGCTTCGGCATTGCTGACCTTCACCTACGGTTTTCTGGAGAATGTCGGCCTTCCGCACGTGTCCTGGGTCTGTGTGTGGCCAGTGATGGGCCTGATGTGGATGATCGGGCTCAGACTCGCCAAGCGGCGGTATCAATGAAAAACCGGCTCAAGGAACTGCGTGCCGAACGCAAGTGGTCTCAGGTCGATCTGGCGGCGTTGTTAAATGTTTCGCGGCAGACAATCAATGCCATCGAAAATGGCCGCTATGATCCCAGCCTGCCCTTGGCGTTTCAGATTGCCCGGGCATTTGCGTTGCCAATCGAGAGCATTTTCGACGATGAGTTCGCTGGCTAATCTCACTCTTCAATCAGGCGCCTGTCCATGAGCCGCACTGAAACCCTCGCCAAAGTCCTGCTCGGCCCGCTGTTGCTGGTGCAGGGCCTGTACACGCGGCGGGTGACGCCCAGGTTGCCGGAGGCCGAAGGTGAACGCTTGGGCGAGGCTGGCAGTGGCGACGTTCTGCGCTTGTTGATTGTGGGCGACAGCGCCGCTGCTGGCGTGGGTGCGGTGACTCAGGGTGAGGCCCTTAGCGGGCAGCTGGTCGAGCGCCTGGCCGATAATTATCGGGTGTCGTGGAAACTCTGGGCGCGCTCCGGTCTGGATTCGCAAGGGTTGCTGGACCTGCTGGAACAGTACGCCCCGGAGCCGTTCGATGTGGCGCTGTTGTCGATTGGCGTCAACGACATCACCAGCTCGCTCACCCTGGATCAGTGGCTCGCTCGGCAACAACGATTGATCGCGCTGTTATGCGACAAATTCGCGGTGAGGCAGATTGTGCTGTCGCCGCTTCCGCCCATGCACCTGTTCCCCGCCCTGCCGCAGCCGCTGCGCTGGTTCCTGGGGTTCAGGGCGAGTCGTTTCAATGCACATCTTGCGGACCTGGCCGCACGCGTGGATCAATGTACGATGCTGAGCACCCCGCTGGCACCCGAACCGGGCTTGATGGCCAGCGATGGTTTTCATCCGGGGCCGATGCTCTACCGTCAATGGGCCGACGATGCCGCCAGGGTAATCGACCAACGTTTTCGCACCACAACAATAAAAAGCAGGAGTTGAAGATGTCTGAGCTGAACCTGAACCCCAACGTCGCAGCGTCCCTGAAGCAGTGGCACGCGATGATCGGCAAGCGCGACTTGAGCGCCTTGCCCGAAATGCTCGATCCGCAGGCGCTGTTCCGTTCGCCGATGGCGCATACGCCGTATCCGGGGGCGCCGGTGGTGTCGATGATCCTCAACACGGTCGTGAACGTGTTCGAGGATTTTACCTATCACCGTGAGTTGGCCACGGCGGATGGCTTGAACGTGATTCTCGAGTTCAGCGCCAAAGTCGGCGAGAAGGAGCTCAAGGGCATCGACATGATCCGCTTCAACGAACACGGCAAGATTGTCGAGTTTGAAGTGATGGTGCGCCCGCTCAGTGGCTTGCAGGCGTTGGGTGAGGAAATGGGGCGGCGGTTGGGGGCTTATCTGAAGGCCAGCAAGGCCTGAATTCCTGCTCCCCCCTGTAGGAGCGAGCTTGCTCGCGATGGGCGTTAACGAAAACGCGTGCTTGCTGGCTAAACGCGTCGCTCTTGAGTCCATCGCGAGCAAGCTCGCTCCTACAGGTACAGGTACAGGTACAGGATTTGTGTAATACCGGAAGTCATCACACCATCGGCTGGTGGCTGGTCACGCAGTGAATGCCGCCTCCGCCCGCGGAGATCGCGTCGATGTCGAGCTGCACCACCTCGCGGTCCGGGTAGAGTCCGGACAGCAGGTTGTAGGCTCTGGCATCCGCTTCCTTGTCGCCGAATTGCGGTGCGATGATCGCGCCATTGATCACGAAGTAGTTGATGTAGCCGGCGGCGAAATCCGGGTTGTCCTTGCTGAATCGGCTATTGCGCGGGTTGAGTGGCGGTGACACGGTATGCACCTGTAACTTGCGACCATCGGCATCCGTGGCGTTTTCGAGGATTTCCAGATGGGCACGAGTGACCTTGTAGTCGTAGGACTCGGGGTCGTTGTCGAGGTTGGCGATCACCACGCCGGGCTTGACGAAGCGCGCATAGAAGTCGACATGGGCGTCGGTGATGTCCTTGCCCTTGATGCCCGGTAGCCAGATGATTTTGCGCAGGCCCAGGCGCTCTTTCAGTTCTGCCTCGACGTCGGCCTTGCTCCAGTCGGGATTGCGGTTGCGGTTGATCCAGCTGCTTTCGGTCATTATCCCTGTGCCGTGGCCATCCACTTCGATGCCACCGCCCTCGCCCACCAGTTCGCTTCGCTGGTAATCCGCCTTGGCGTTTTCGGCGACCAGGGCGGCCAGTTGCGCATCGTCCACATGCTGCTGTTTGTTGCCCCAGCCGTTGAAGTTGAAGTCCACGGCAGCAAGGCCGCCGCTTCCATCGACGACAAAATTGGCGCCGATGTCACGCATCCAGATGTCATCCAGCTCGGCGATCACGAAGGACGTGTTGTGACTGCCGCATTTGGCTTCGGCCAGGCGCCGTTCGCTCTGGCGACAGAACACGGTGACCGGCTCGTATTGGGCGATGCTGCGGGCGATCCGGCCAAGGGCGTCTTGCACGTGGGGCGTGAAGTCCTCCCAGATCGCGGCCTGTGCCCCGAAGGCGATGAAGGCCCGCTGGTGTTTGTCCCCTTCATCGGGCATGTACCAGTTGCCTTTACCGGCCGCTCGCACCGGCTGGGAGGCAAAGCCCAATCCCATGGACGCCACTGCGCCCAGTCCGGCGGCGACCGATACCTGCTTGATGAATGTTCGACGTGTCGGCATGTGCTTTCCTGAAATCGAGGTTTGGCCGGCCCTCGGGCCGGCCGGTGATCACTTGACGGTAGCGGTCTTGAATTTGGTCCAGGTGCGCATGCGTGCCCGCATGTCGGCCTGGGGAATGTCCTTGCCGGGAATCAGCCGCGCGTAGGTGGCTGCATCGAGGTAGATGTCCGGGTTGTTGCGCATCGCGGCATCGACGTCCGGCCGCGCCTTGGCGTTGGAGGTCGGGTAGCCGGTGAAGTTGCTGATGGCCGCCATGTTCTGCGGGCGCATCACGAAGTTGATGAACGCGTAGGCGTACTCCGGATGCCGGGCGTCGACGGGAATGGCCATGGTGTCCATCCACACCGTGGTGCCTTCGCGGGGGATGCGGTAGTGGAAGGCGGTTTTCTTGCCAGCGCCGTCAGACGTGCGCTGCGCCTGGGTCATGTCGCCGCTATAGCCGAGGGACATGCACAGGTTGCCGTTGACCAGATCGGTCACCGGTTGCGACTGGAACTTGCGGATGTATGGCCGCGCCTTCATCAGCAAGTCACTGGCCGCCGCCAGGTCGGCCGGTTTGGCGCTGCGTGGATCGCGACCGAGGTAGTTGAGCACCACGGCCAGCACTTCGTCCGGCGAGTCGATCATCGAGATGCCGCAGTCGGCGAACTTCGCCGCCAGTTCCGGTTTGAAGAGCATGTCCAGGCTGTCGACCGGCGCATCCGGCGCACGCCTGGCAATCTGCTCGGCGTTGTAGGTCAGGCCGATGGTGCCCCAGGTGTACGGGACCGTGGCCTTGCTCGACTGCTCATAGTGCGAGCGCAATTTCTGCAACCCAGGCTCGACGTCATTCAGAGCAGTAAGTTTTGACTGATCCAAAGGCTGCAAACTGCCGGCGCGCATCAGGCGTTCGGCCACGGTGTCACCGGGGAAGATCAGGTCGTAGCCACTGCCGCCAGCGAGCATTTTCGCTTCCAGGGTTTCGCTGCCGTCCATGACGTCGTAGATCACCTTGATCCCGGTCTCGGCGGTGAACCTGCTGAGGGTGTCCTCGGCAAAATAATCGGCCCAGTTGTACAGCCGCAGGGTTTTCTCCTCGGCGTGCAACGCAGGCACCGCACAGGTCAGCGCCAGCCCCATGGCCAGGCACAGCTTGTTGATCGTGTTCATGTCACACCCCTTGGGTTGCCCAGCGTGAATGGATCTGACGACCGTCCTGGGTCAACAAGGCGCCGTACATGTCCGGACGGCGATCGCGGTAGATACCCCAAGTCAGGCGGTCCTCGCGCATGGCCGCCAGGTCCAGGCTGTGGACCAGCACGCCGGTGCTGTCGCGGTCGGCTTCGGCGAGCAACTTGCCCTTGTGGTTGCAGATGAACGACGAGCCGTAGAAGCTCATTTGCAGGGTCGGGTCGGTGGTCGCCGCTTCCCGGCCGACACGGTTGGCGGCCACCACCGGCAGCAGGTTGGCGGCGGCGTGACCGCGCATGGTCATCTGCCAGTGATCCCGGGAGTCGAGAGTGGCACAACCCGGTTCGGAGCCGATGGCCGTGGGGAACAGCAGCACTTCGGCCCCCATCAACGCCAGGCAGCGGGCGGTTTCGGGGAACCACTGATCCCAGCAGATGCCCAGGCCGATGCGCCCGAACGCGGTGTCCCAGACCCGGAAACCGCTGTCGCCGGGGCTGAAGTATTCCTTCTCCTGATAGCCGATGGCGTTGGGGATGTGGGTCTTGCGGTACACACCCAACAGGCGCCCGTCGGCGTCGGCCACGCTCAACGAATTGAAGTAGGCATTGCCGGCCTTCTCGTACCAGCTCAGCGGCAGCACCACGCCCAACTCTTTCGCCAATGCGGCGAAGCGCTGGAGCACGTGGCTGTCGCGGTACTCCTCGGCCAGCGCCAGGTGTTTGTGGTGCTGTTCGATGCAGAAATACGGCGTGGCGAACAGCTCCTGCAACAGGATGACCTGCGCCCCCTTGGCCGCAGCCTCGCGAACCAGTCGCTCGGCCTGGTCGAGGTTGTGTTTCAGGTCCCAGGTGCAGGGCATCTGGGTGGTGGCGATGGTCAGCAGTATCATGGCATCAACCCCGCACCGGCCAGACCGGTTGTTGCTGGGTGATGCAATGCACACCCCCACCGCCATGGGCCAGATGGTTGATCCGCACCGGCACCACTTCACGACCGGGGAACGCCTGCGCCAGCACTTCGGCAGCGACCTTGTCGGCATCGATGCCGTAGGCCGGCATGATGATCGCGCCATTGGCGATGTAGAAATTGGTGTAGGAGGCGCAGAACACTTCGGCCTCGGTGTCCACCGCATCGGTGGCTTCGAACAGTTCGATCAGTTCGAACTGGCGGCCCTGGGCGTCGGTGGCCAGTTCAAGGGCGCGGCGGTTCTCCCGGGCCACTTCGGCGTACACCGACTGCTTGTCGTGGGTGGCGTCCACCAGCAACACGCCGGGACGGGCAAAGGCGCACACGCCATCGACGTGGCCGTCGGTCATGTCGCCGGTCACGTAGTCGGGATCGCCCGGCAACCAGATGGTTTTCTTCACGCCCAGCAGACGGCTGAAGATCTCTTCGATCTCGGCCTTGGTCACGCCCGGATTGCGATTGGGATTGAGCAACACCGACTCGGTGGTGATCAGCGTACCCTCGCCGTCCACATGAATCGCACCACCCTCGTTGCTCAGTTCCGTACCGAAACACTCCAGCCCCAACTGATTGAGCGCGCGGCGGGCCAGGCTTTCGTCCAGATCGTGAGCCGACTTGCCGCCCCACGCATTGAAGCGCCAGCTCACACCGGCCAGGCCTTGCTGCGGGTGGCAGACGAAGCTCGGGCCGGAGTCACGGCACCAGCTGTCATTGACCGCCAGTTCGATCAACTCGATGTTCGGCCCGCACAAGGCTTTGGCCCTGGCGACGGCTGAAGGATCGACCACCAGTTTCACCGGTTCGAAGCGGGCGATAGCGTTGGCCACCCGGGCGAAGTCTTCTTGAACCTGTGGCAGGGTCACCCGCCAGCCTGACTCCCAAAGCGTCTTGTTGTGCGGCCAGACCATCCAGGTGGCGGCGTGGGTGACCCACTCGGCTGGCATCGTCCAACCGCTGTTTTGAATTGCGTTCTGCTGCATGACAA
The DNA here is from genome assembly GCF_058791055.1 of Pseudomonas sp. EU05-FHT14B02. Taxonomy (NCBI): domain Bacteria; kingdom Pseudomonadati; phylum Pseudomonadota; class Gammaproteobacteria; order Pseudomonadales; family Pseudomonadaceae; genus Pseudomonas; species Pseudomonas sp. EU05-FHT14B02. The sequence continues at coordinate 33,965 of NZ_JBYTDD010000019.1, forward strand.
GCACCTCTTAGTTAAGTCATTGTGTTCAATGAAAACGGCCTTGGCGGTCTTGGCATGCATGCTACGGCTCGTAAAACGGGCAAACAAACGATGGATTTTGTTGATAACTGATTAGAGGGACTTATCGATATGCTCAAACACTGGCCGCCCCTGGGCACCCTGCGCGGCTTCGAAGCCGCCGCCCGGCTGGGCAGTTTCCACAAGGCCGCCGAAGAGCTGCACCTCACCCAATCGGCGATCAGCCAGCAGATCCGCAGCCTTGAGGCCTACCTGGAACAACCGTTGTTCTATCGCAGCGGGCGCAGTGTCAGCCTGACCGATGCCGGACACGATCTGCTGAGCACCACCCAGGCGCTGTTGCAGCAATTGGCGGTGGGCATTCGCCGGCTGGGGCAATACCAGAAACCCAATCAACTGGTGCTCAACACCACCCCGGCGTTTGCCCGGCACTGGCTGTTGCCACGCCTGGGGGATTTCCGCCGGCGGCATCCGCAGGTCGATCTGTGGATTTTCAGCACCAATGAAGTGCCGGACATGGCCAGCCAGACTATCGACCTGGCAGTGCGCGACGACATCAGTTCCCAAGCCGAATGCAGTTTCAAGGTGCTGCACGCCGACCGCCTCTACCCGGCGTGTCACCCGAGCCTGTTGGCCGTGCCCGTGGAACAGCGCACCACCCTGCATGGCGAGCGGGAAATGGACTGGAGCCACTGGGCGGTGGAATCGGGAATCGATGTGGGGCAGATGGATCAGGGGCTGAATTTTTCCGATCCGGGCTTACTGCTGGACGCCGCCTGCACCGGGCTCGGTATTGCACTGGTGAGCCAGTTGCTGAGTCGGCAGGCGCGGGCCACCGGGCTGTTGCAGCCGATGGTGGAGCAAACCATCCGTGGCCCGAACTGGGCGCTGCTGACCCACCGTGACAGCGAGACCACCCCGATGGCCCGGGTCTTCACCCAGTGGCTGGTCGACAACCTGGCGGTCGAGCAACAGACCACGGCGTGATCATTGCGCCGGGAAGGTTTGCAGGTAGGCCAACAGGTCTTCGATTTTTTCCGGATCACTGAGGCCCCAGAAAATCATGCGGGTGCCGGGGACGACTTTCTTCGGCGCTTCGAGGTAGGCGATCAGGGTTTCGCGATCCCAGACCAGGTTGGCGGATTTCATCGCATCGGAATACACGTAGTCCGTGGTGACGGCGGAATGGCGACCGATCACGCCGTTGAGTTGCGGACCAAAGAAGGCACGAGCCGATTCACCGATCTGATGGCAGCCGCTGCAGAGGCGCTTGTAGACTTTTTCCCCGGCCTGGACATCGCCCGCAGCAAGGGTGGGCATGCTGAACAGGCCAGCGCTGAGGGCGAGGGTCAGGAAGGCGATTTTCTTCATGTTGCGTTTCCAGTCTGCGAGTGCTCGCTATTGGAACATGACAGCTGAGGATATCCAAAACGGTCAGGTGGACAAGGGGTCTGTATACAGGCTTACTTTTTGGTTCGGTAGGCATTGAGCTCAATGGCCGCCCGTCAGCGCCGCTTCATCGATCCGCTCGCCCTCGCGAACATCGATGGCACGCTGGGTATTGCCTTCAAGGCCAAGTTGTCATCGAATCGTCATGAACCGGGCGCCATACTCAAGTCATCCAATGCGTGCTTTATCTTTCTGCTGCCAGTCCCGGCAGCTTTTTTTTGCCTGAAATTCTGCTTACAGACACTCCTGCGCCGCACGCTCGAACGTCGACGGCACGAACGCCGAGGCCAGCAGCTTGCGCTCGTACAGGAACACCTTGCCGCCGTTCGAGGCTTTATAGGTTTCCAGCACATTGTCCGCCGCCACTTTGCTCGGGATGACGATGCGGTAGCTGCGCTGGGTCTGCGACACCGTTGGGTTGAGCGCATCGTGCTGCAACTTCGGCACCACGCAATGGGTGTACTCCTCCGGCGACTTGCTGGTCTGCAAGGTCATGGTCGGGGTGTTCGGCGTGGCACAACCGGCCAGCAGCAGCGAGGCGAAGGCCAGGGTCGAAGCAAAAACAGTGCGCATGAATCAGGTCCTGAATAGAAATCCACGGTGGATCGGGTTGCCCGCCGCTCAATGAACGTCGGGCTGATTAATTTGTTGTTGCGGTCAATCCGGCGGTTACCAGCGCCTTCAACGACGCATCGAACTGTTTCAGCGCGGTCAGTTGCAGGTCCCGTTGCTGTTCGATTTGCGCGGCGATCTCGGGCGCGGTCTTGTCATGCACCCACACCGATGGCAGTTGTTTCTCCACCGCGCCTTCGGCCTTGCCGATGTACTGCAGGCTGGCGTCGTAGAACCGTGCGGCAAAACGCGCCTCGACCCGGTCGTTACGCCGGGTCAGCAGTTGGTTGTGGGTATCGAGCATCACCACCACATCGGGATGGGCCTGCACCAAGGCATCGAGATTGTCGTAGACCGTCACCGACACAAAGGTGTGGTGAAGTGAACTCATCAGCCAATCGATGGCCAGGTCCGGATCGGAGCTGTTGACGAACGCCTGGCGAATCCGCGCATCCAGTGCGTTTTTCGCGCCGTTCAACGCGACCGAGTGGTATTGCTCAAGGTATTGCAGGTTTTCCACGGTGTTTTCGCTGTACAGCACCCCGACCGTCTGCCCGTATTGCAACCCGCCCTGGCTCCCCGTGATGGGCGACAGATGGCAGGCGCGCGCGTCCTCGGCGTAGGCCGATGCGGTGGATGCAACACTGCCCAGCAACAGGGCAATCACAGCCAGTCGGGTCAAGATTTTCATCGCGCAGGTTCCTTGAGCAGCGTGTTCAATGCAGGCAATTTTCCGCCTTTGCGCAAAAAACAGAACTTGCGATTCTTGATGGTGACTATTGATTGAACCAATAGTGTGGCGGCGGGGTTCCCGCGGGCGAAAAAAAGCCCGGCTCGACCGGGCTTTTCACGTCAAGGCAACAGGTATTGCGTTTATTGAACGTTCTTCAGCTTAACCACATCACCGGAAATCTTGGTGGTGTAACCCGTCAGGACCCACGCCCAGAACCAGCGCTCCTGCACCTGTGTGTTGATCATGGCATCGCCGCCTTTGGCCTTGATTGCCTCGTCCTGTGCGCGCACAAAACGACTGTTCTGACGGATCGGGATGATGCCAAACAACAACAGGCCGGTGGCGCTCGCTTCACTGTGGCCCAGCACTGTGTACTGACTGCTGTCGTAATGCTGGGTATTCATCGGGGCACTGTTGCAACCGGCCAGTACCAGACCGAACAGGGTAACGGCAGCCACTTTACTGAGGTATTTCACTGAACAACTCCAGAGGGGGAACGCCCGAGATCAATTCTCGGGTGGTGCGCATCCTAGCGAAAATGATGCCTCATTGACATCACCCTTGAAGCTGACCACAGCAATAGTGTTCAGTTGGCGCAAATTTACCGGTCTATGGCGCATACATTGCTGTGGCGACAGCTGCAATCAGCGGATAGTCAGACGCTTTATCAAGGAGAGAAACAATGGTCACTTGCTACCTGAAATACGTGCTCGACCCATACCAGCTCGACGCTTTCGAGCACTACGGCAAGATGTGGATTCCCCTGGTGGAAAAGTTCGGCGGCCAGCACCATGGCTACTTTTTACCGTCGGAGGGTGCCAACAACATCGCCCTGGCGCTGTTCACCTTCCCCAGCCTGGCGGCGTACGAACATTACCGGCAGCAGTCGATGAACGATCCAGAGTGCATCGCAGCCTTCAAGTACGCCGAGGAGAAGAAATTCATCCTCAGCTACGAGCGTTCATTCATGCGGCCGGTGTTTGGCGAGCAGGCGCGCTGAGTCAGCCTTTTTGCAGATCCAGGCAATAGGTGTAATAACCGGGGTCGCGCACCCAGCCCAGGGATTCATACAGACGCTGGGCGGTGAAGTTGTCGGTGGCGGTTTCCAGGGTCATGCCTTTGCCACCGGCCAGCTTCGCAAAATCCCGGGCGGTGTTCATCAGCAAGGTGCCGACGCCTTTGCCCCGGGCGGCGGGCGTGGTGAACAGGTCACCGAGCAGCCAGGTGCGATGGGCGTCGATCGAGGAAAAGGTCGGGAACAGCTGGACGAAGCCGAGGTTTTCACCAGCGCTGTCCTGGGCAAGAAAAATCACCGATTCATCCCGGGCGAGCCGCTCGGCGATGAAAGCGCGCGATTGCGAAAGGTTAGACGGCTGCTTGTAGAACATCCGGTAGGCGTCAAACAAAGGGGCGATCTGGTCGATGTGCGATGCCTCGGCGCGCAGGGCCTGAATAGCCATGAGGGTGCTCCATTGCGGTCTCAAGGAATTACAGACTAGCAATGGCAACGGAACTGCGAGGTAAAAATTTCTGAATGCTCCGCCGTCCACTGAGGGAGCGAGCTTGCTCGCGATGGCGGTGGATCAGTCGACATTGACGCTGACTGACACTCCGACATCGCGAGCAAGCTCACTCCCACATTAGATTTCCACATTGGATTGCGGATTGTAGTCAGACCCGCACGTTACGCCCCGGCAGCGAAGTACGCTGTCTGCTTTCCCAGCCCTCGACCAGCCCCACCGGCACATCCGCCGACGGCAACATCTGCACGCCACGCACCAGATCAGCGGCGCGCTCGGCGAGCATGATGGTCGGCGCATTGAGGTTGCCGTTCGGCTCGGTCGGGAACACCGACGAATCGATTACCCGCAGACCGGCGATGCCACGCACGCGCAATTGGGAATCGACCACCGCCATGTCGTCCTCGCCCATGCGGCACGAACCGCACGGATGGTAGGTGCTTTCCAGGTTGTCGCGCACGAACGCGTCGAGGTCTTCATCGCTGGTCACTTGCGCCCCCGGGGCGATTTCGCCGTCGCGGAAGCGGTCCATGGCTTTCTGGCCGATGATCTCGCGGGTCAGGCGAATGCAGCGGCGGAAACCTTCACGGTCCTCTTCCCGCTCCAGATAGTTGAAGCGGATTTCCGGATGCTCGTACGGGTCGGCCGAGCGAACCCGCACGTAACCACGACTTTTCGGTTTGTTCGGCCCGGTGAGCACCATGAAGCCGTGGCCCTTGATCGGCTTGTTGCCGTCGTAGCGCATCGCCGCCGGCAGAAAGTGGAACTGGATGTCCGGCCAGCGCAGGCCCTTCTCGGAGCGAATGAAACCACCGGCCTCGAAATGGTTGGTGGCGCCCAGGCCGTCCTTGAACAGCAGCCAGCGCAGTCCGATCATCAGCTTGCTCAGCGGATCCATCTTGCTGTTGAGGGTCACCGGTTCCTTGCAACCGAACTGGATGTACACCTCGGCGTGATCCTGCAGGTTCTCCCCTACCCCCGGCAGGTCATGGCGTACGCCGATCCCGGCCTTGCGCAGGACATCCGCCGGGCCGATGCCCGAGCGTTGCAGCAGGTGCGGCGAGCCGATCGGCCCGGACGAGATCAGCACTTCGCGATTGCAATACACCTGGTGGGTCTGGCCACCGTGGTCATACATGACTCCCACCGCACGCTTGCCTTCGAGGATGACCTGACGCGTCATCGCATGGGTGATCACCGTCAGGTTCGGACGGCCCATGGCCGGGCGCAGATAGGCGTTGGCCGTGGAGCATCGCACGCCGTTCTTCACAGTCATGTGCATGGCACCGAAACCCTCCTGCATGTAGCCGTTGCAGTCTTCGGTCTTGATGTAGCCCGCTTCCGCGCCGGCTTCGACCCAGGCACCGTACAGCGGGTTTTTCATGTGATTGCCATTGGTGGTGTGCAACGGCCCGGTTTGCCCGCGATAGCTGTCGCCGCCCGACTCGTAGCTCTCGGCGCGCTTGAAGTACGGCAAGCAGTTGCGATAGCCCCAGCCTTCGGCACCCAGGGATTCCCACTCGTCAAAGTCCAGTGCATGGCCACGGATGTACACCAGGCCGTTGATCGACGAAGAGCCGCCGAGCACCTTGCCCCGTGGGCAGTGAATGCGCCGGCCATTGAGGTGGGTCTCCGGCTCGGTCTCGTAGCGCCAGTTGTACTTTTTGGTGTTCATCGGGATCGAGAATGCGCTCGGCATCTGGATCACTACGCTCTTGTCACTGCCGCCGAATTCCAGGACCAGCACCGAGGTGGCCGGGTCTTCGCTCAGGCGGTTGGCCAACACACAACCTGCCGAGCCTGCGCCAATGATGATGTAGTCGTATTTTTGCGTAGCCATTTTTTGCGTGGTCATGACTATCTCCCGACCGTTGATTCAGTGAATACCGGCAGTGGTTGCTGCTTGTGGGTCAGCGTGTCGCCAGTGGTGTATTGCGGGGAGGTCTTTTCGATCTGCTGGATAACGGCTTCTTCGCGCTTGAGGTCGATCGAGCGGCTCAGCCAGTAGTACGCCAGTCCCGACACGATCAACCCCACCAGCCAGGCAATGTCGATGCTGCCCAGCGCCTTGGCGAGCGGGCCGACATACACCTCGCGCTGCTCAACGCCATCGAAGATGTAGAAAAACGGGATCATCGAGATAAAACCGATGGCATAGGCTGCGATACCGCGCAGTCCCCAGCTGCCGTAAATGTTGCCGTGGGGCATGAAGAAGTGCGGGATGGCGTAGCGGCCCTTGCGCACGAAGAAGTAGTCGGTGAGGTTGACCGAGGTCCAGGGCACCAGGAAGTACAGCATCACCACCAGGTAGATCCCCAGTACTGACAGGCCTTTGCCGGAACTCTGGATGCTCAGGGCCACGCCCAGTTGCAGCAGGATCACGAAGCCGATGGCCAGGATGCGTGCCTTGCGGGTTGGCTCGATGTGCTTGATCGAGTCGACGCAGGTCAGCGTGGTCAGCTTGGCGCTGTAGATGTTCATCGCGATCACCGGCAGGAACGCCAGGATGGTGACGACCACCACCGCCGTGCCCACCAGCGGCGACACGGTGTTGCCGACTTGCCCGAGGGCCACCAGCACGTCAGTGGAGTGCAGGTGATCGGCCAGCCAGCCACCCACGGAAATCATCCACGCACCGGACAGCGACGCCCCAAGGAACACCACGGCAATCAGCTTGCCGCTGGAAGTATTCTTCGGCAGGTAGCGCGAGTAGTCCGACACATAAGGCGCATAGGCGATGTTGTAGCTGGCGGCCGCCGCAAACTGCGCGATGAAACCGGTCCAGTTGAAACCCAGCGGCTCCCGGGCCACTTCGCCCGCCGCCAGCGCCGGCATTACCGCGTCCGGCACCCAACCCATCAACACCGCCACGGTGACAAGGCCATACAGCGGCAGCGACAGGAACAACGCCCATTTGAAGCTGCGGTGCATCCAGTCATGGCCGAGAATCGCCAGTACCGCCGCCGGTATGGTCACCGCCACCGCGATCACTGCGGGGTTGAAGCCGAACAGCGTGTGCAGCCCCTGCATCATCAGCACCAGGTTGACGATGTTGAAGCCGGCGAACACGAACAGCGTCGCCAGCAGCACCAGGATCACCCCGCGATAACCGAACTGCGCGCGGGACTGGATCATCTGCGGCAGGCCAAGGTGTGGGCCCTGGGAGCCGTGAAACGCCATGAACAACGTGCCGAACATGATGCCCAGCGTACCGGCGAGCGTGGTCCAGAGCGCGGTCAGGCCGACGCTTGGGCCAACGAAACCGATGGTCATGGTGAAGAAGGTGAAATTGCCGAGGAACCAGAACGGGCCCTGGCTCGACAGTTTGTCGGTGCGCTCGTTCTCGGGAATGAAATCGATCGAATGCCCCTCGACGACGGATTTTTCGTCGAGGGCGGACACGCTCGTGGCGGACTTGGCGTTAGTGTTCATGACGGACTCTTATTGTTGGAAGATCATGACGAGATAACCGCGTTCTTTCGGGTGAACGACGCCCGGGAGCTTCCTTGCCGTTCCCGTTTTTTCAAAGGCGCCGATGGCGCAAAACCTGTAGGAGCGAGCTTGCTCGCGATGGACGCCAACGATAACGCTGGCAACCTGACACCCCGTGTGTTCCCGGGTTCATCGCGAGCGAGCTCGTTCCTACAGAGATCAGTCGTCAGCCTGGCAGCGTGATCCAGACTGCCTTGGTTTCGAGCAGGTAATCGAGCTGCTCGGCGCCCAGGTCCTTGCCGAATCCAGACTGCTTGTAGCCACCGAACGGCATCGACGGATCGAGGGTGCCATGGGCGTTGACGTAGACCGAACCGGCCTTGAGGCGCGGGATCAGGTTGTGCACTTTCCCAAGGTCGTTGGAATACAGTGCGGCAGCCAGGCCGTAAGGCGAGTCGTTGGCCAGGGCCAGCGCCTCTTCTTCATCGTCGAACGGTGCGGTGACCAGCACCGGGCCGAAGATCTCTTCCTGGACAATGCGCATGTCGTTGCGGCAGTGGGCGAAGATGGTCGGCTCGACGAAGAAGCCGGGGCCATCGACCGGTTGGCCGCCGTAGACCAGTTCGGCGCCTTCGGCCTTGCCGGTTTCTATGTACTCGGTCACGCGCTGTTTTTGCAGCGCCGAGACCAACGGGCCGATGAAGCAGTCCGGGTCCAGGCCCGGGGCCATTTTCAGAGTGCGTGTGTAGGCGATCAGCTCACGCAGGAACTCGTCATAGACACTGCTATGAATATAGGCCCGCGTACCGGCGTCGCATACCTGCCCGGAGTTGAAAAACACGCCATTGGCGACTGCTTGGGCGGCGGCCGGGATGTCGGCGTCGGCACAGACGATGACGGGTGATTTACCACCGAGTTCGAGGGTCAGCCGCTTCATGTCATCCAGCGCTGCGCGGCCGACAGTCTGGCCGACCGGGGTCGATCCGGTGAAGGTCAGTTTGTCGATGCCGGGATGGGTGGCCATGGCCGCGCCGACCACGCTGCCGCGCCCGGTGACGATGTTGATCACGCCGTCAGGGATGCCCGCTTCCTGCACCAGTTCAGCGAAGCGCAGGGCCGACAACGAGGTCAACTCGGCGGGCTTGACCACCACGGTGCAACCGGTGGCCAGCGCCGCGCCGAGTTTCCAGGCCATGGTTTGCAGCGGGAAATTCCACGGCACGATGGCGCCGACGACCCCCACCGCTTCTTTGCGGGTATAGGCCAGATAATTGCCCGGCAGCGAAGGTTCGACGGTACGCCCGTGCAACTTGGTGGCCCAGCCGGCGAAGTAACGCAGGGTATCGACGGTGCCCTGGATGTCCACGTCCTTGGCAAAGGCAACCGATTTGCCCATGTCGATGGATTCGATTTGCGCCAGTTCAGCAGCGTTCTGTTCGATCAGGTCGGCCAGGCGCTGCATCATGCGCTCGCGCTCGGCCGGTTTGGCCTGACGCCAGGCGCCGCCGTCGAACTGGGCGCGGGCGGCTTGCACGGCGCGGTCCAGATCATCGGTAGTGCCCATGGGAATGCGGGTGAGCAGGCCTTCGGTCGAGGGCTCGATAACATCGGAGGTTTCGCCGTTGCTGGCCTCGACCCAGGCGCCGCCGATAAACATTTTCTGGACCTTGCCGAGGAAGGTCTGGGTGGCTTCGCTGACGCCGAATTTCTGCAGATAACTTTTGACGATCGTGTCCATTTTTGTTCTCTCTGCCCGGCAGTCAGGGCCTGCCGGGTCACTGGTTTCGATGATCAGGCTGATGCGGTTTCGCTTTCGGCGGCCGCCCGCACCTTGCCTCGCTCGTGGAAGATGAAACCGATGCTGTTGAGCAGCAGTTGCGCAGCAAGAATCGACGTCATGCCGGTCGGGTCGTAGACCGGTGCCACTTCCACCAGGTCCATGCCGACGATGTTGCCTTTGCTGCGCTTGGCCAGGGCCTGGATGATTTCCAGCACTTCGTAGTAGAGGAAGCCGCCGTGGCTCGGGGTGCCGGTGCCGGGGGCGATGGACGGGTCGAAACCGTCAATGTCGATGGTGATGTAGTAGTTGATGTTCTGCGGGATCAGCGCCAGCACGCCTTCGACGCCGAGACGACGCACGTCGCGCACCGAGAGGATTTTCGAGCCGGCTTCATGGGCCGCTTCGTAGTCGTCGCGGTTGGACGACGATACGTTGCGGATGCCCATCTGGGTCATGCCGACAATGTGGTTCATTTCCGAAGCGCGGCGCAGCGGGTTGCCGTGGCCATAGCGAACACCGTGGCGCTCGTCGACGAAATCCAGGTGCGCATCGAAGTGAATGATGTGGATCGGGCCGCGGCCTTCGAAGGCCTTGATCACAGGTGCGTGCACCGAATGGTCGCCGCCGAGAACAACCGGCATGACACCAGCGTCGAGGATCTTGCGCACGGCGTATTCGGTGTTCTTGTTGCTGGTGGCCATGTCGGTGTGGACGATGTCGGCATCACCAACGTCGACCATGCGCACGTCCGATGCGGTGAGGTACATCACGTCATCTTCGTGATCGTAGGCGCCGGCGTGGCCGAAGGAAAACAGCGTCGATGCTTCACGAATCCCGCGTGGTCCGAAGCGTGCGCCGGAGCGCCACTGGGTGCCCATGTCGTTGGGCACGCCAAGCACCGCGACGTCGGCATCCAGAGCATCCCAATCGGTGCACACCGGGGATTTGCCAAAGGTGCAATGACCCACGAATGGCAGGTTCAGGCGACCGGATTCATAACCGTTGTTCGACATTTCTAGCCTCTCCACTTCTTGTTATCGGCTTGACGGACTGCAAGGCGACCGCCGTTGGAAAGACTATGGGCGCAGGTTTTCGTGGAAAAAATGCTAAACATCAGATACTCATATCGGCATTCCCGATGCATCCATATGCCGGAGGTTCAAGATGATCCAGCTGCACGACGTCGACCTGAAACTGCTCAGAGTGTTTGCCACGATTGTCCGCTGTGGCGGTTTCTCGGCCGCGCAGGCAGCGTTGAACGCCGGGCAGTCGACCATCAGCGAACAGATGACCCATCTGGAAACCCGGCTCGGAGTCAAACTCTGCCAGCGCGGGCGCAGCGGCTTTCGCCTGACCGAACAAGGGGTGGCGATTCATGAAGCCACCCAGCGCCTGCTGTCGGCGGTGGAAAACTTCTGCATGGACGCCGACGTGCTCAAGCAGCACATCAGCGGCAAGCTCAACCTGGGGATCATCGACACCACGATCACCGACCCCGACTCGCCGATCCCGCGCACCACACAGCGCTTCGTTTCACGGGGCCATGACGTGCACCTGAACGTATACGTCGGCACCCCGGCGGAACTCGAAGAGCGGGTGCTCGACGGTCGCCTGCACCTGGCCATCGGGCACTTCCCGATCCATGTGCCGGGCCTGTTGCAATCGCCGCTGTACCAGGAAGCCCTGGGCTTGTATTGCGGGCGGCGACACCCGTTGTTCGGCAGCCAGGCCGAGGGCGCCGAGCTGCTCGAAGAGGTTGGCGCGGGGCGCATCGTCGTGCGTGGCTACATGCAGCAATACGACCTGGAACACCTGGGTATCACCAAAGCGGCGGCCACCGTGGACAACATCGAGGCGTCGGCCATCCTGATCATCTCCGGCGCTTATGTGGGTTTCCTGCCGGAGCACTTCGCCAGCCAGTGGGTGAAAAGCGGCGAGATGCACCAACTGGCACCTGCAAGCCTGCGTCTGAAATCGCCGTTCGACGTGATCACCCGTCGCGGCACGGCACCGCCACCGATCCTCCAGGCCTTCCTCGAAGATCTGGCCGCCAGCGCCCGTAAAACCGGCCAGCGGTGATGTGACACTCGCCAAACTGAAAATTTGCCGGGCATACTGATTCAGTTCGCCAACCTTGCAGGCCCGTCATGCGCATCCACGTCACCTTCATCGACCGCGTCGGAATCACCCAGGAAGTGCTGGCCCTGCTCGGTGGACGCAGTTTCAATCTGGACGCCGTCGAGATGGTGCCGCCGAACGTCTACATCGACGCCCCGACCCTCGGCGCGGACGTGCTCGAAGAACTGCGGGAGGCGCTTTTCGACGTCCGCGGCGTGCAAGCGGTGACCATGGTCGACATCCTCCCGGGGCAACGCCGGCGCCTGCAACTGGACGCCTTGCTGGCCGCCAGTTCCGACCCGGTGCTGGCGGTGGATGACCGAGGTCATGTGCTGCTGGCCAACCCGGCGCTGATCGCCCTCTGTGGGCGCGAACCGGCCGGTGAATCGCTGACCGCGCTGTTCGACGATGCCGATCTGCAACGCACCTTGATCGCTCACCATTTCCGCCTGCCGATGCACGAGGTCAGTCTCGGTGGCCAGACGTTTCTTCTCGATGCGATGCCGATCACCGACGCCGGCGCCCTGCTCACCCTGTATCAACCCAATCGCATCGGTGAACGCCTGTCGGCGCTTCACCATGACCATGCCGAAGGCTTCGATGCGCTGCTCGGCGAATCACCGCCGATCCGCGCGCTCAAGGCGCGTGCGCAACGGGTGGCGGCCCTCGATGCACCGCTGTTGATCCAGGGCGAAACCGGCACCGGCAAGGAGCTGGTGGCCCGCGCCTGCCACGCCATCAGCCCACGGCACGACGCGCCTTTTCTGGCCCTGAACTGCGCGGCACTGCCGGAGAGCCTGGCCGAGAGCGAGCTGTTCGGCTACGCCCCCGGCGCCTTCACCGGCGCGCAACGGGGCGGCAAGCTCGGCCTGCTGGAACTGGCCGACCAGGGCACGGTGTTCCTCGATGAAGTCGGGGAAATGTCGCCCTACCTGCAAGCCAAGTTGCTGCGTTTTTTGAGCGATGGCTGCTTCCGTCGGGTCGGTGGCGATAAAGAGGTCCGGGTCAATGTGCGGGTGCTCAGCGCGACCCACCGCGACCTGGAAAAAATGGTCGCCGAAGGGCGTTTTCGCGAAGACCTGTTCTACCGTCTCAACGTGCTCAACCTGCAAGTACCGCCGCTGCGCGAGCGCGGTCACGACATCCTGTTGATGGCCAATCACTTCATGCAACAGGCCTGTGCGCAGATCCAGCGACCGGCGTGTCGTTTGGCACCGAGCACCTTCAGCGCCCTGCTCGGCAACCGCTGGCCGGGCAACGTGCGGCAACTGCAAAACGTGATCTTTCGCGCGGCGGCGATTTGCGAAAATCCGCTGGTGGACATCGACGATCTGGACATCGCCCGCACGGCGGTAGAGCGGCAGAACGACGGCGAAGTTGGCAGCCTGGAAGAGGCTGTGGGCGACTTTGAGAAGACCCTGCTGGAACAGCTTTATCGCAGCTATCCGTCCAGTCGGTTGCTGGCTGCACGACTGCAGACGTCCCATAGCGCCATTGCCATTCGCTTGCGCAAGTACGGCATTCCCGCCAAGCCCTGAGTGATCTGTCGGAACACATTGTCACCGACAACACATTCCCCTGTGGGAGCGAGCTTGCTCGCGATGAGACCGTGTCAGTCGATATCAATTTTGCCTGTCACACCGCAATCGCGAGCAAGCTCGCCCCCACAAGGAATCAGTGGCGTTGCTGAGTTCTTCGTCTGCAAATCGATACAGCGTAGCGAAATCAAGACAACCCCTTCCGCGCCAGCAATCACGGCGCTTGCCCCCAAGGCCATAGCTGTTTGTATTGAATTCAATACGAGTGAGATGTCAAAAACTCTACTTAAACAACTTAACCTGTTGATTTAAAACAAATAATTAACCTTGGCACCGCCCTTGCTATGACTCCTCCAGCCCCGCTCGTCGCCCCGCCACGAGCCTTAAAACAATAAGGAGTTGATATGAGCCAATTGCGTTTTACCGTCGATCACGAATGGCTGCAGCTTGAGGCCGATGGCCTGATTACCGTGGGCATCACCGCATTTGCCCAGCAGGCGCTGGGGGATGTGGTGTTCGTTCAGGTGCCTGAATTGGGCGCCTTCGCTGCCGGCGCTGAAGTATCGGTGCTGGAATCGGTAAAAGCCGCCAGCAGCATCGGCATGCCACTGGATGGTGAAGTGGTCGAAGTGAACGCCACGCTGGAGAGCTCCCCGGAAATGGTTAACGAAGATCCGCTGGGCGAAGGCTGGTTTTTCCGTTTCAAACCCGCCGATGACGACGCCATCCACGACTTACTGGATCAGGACGCCTACGAGCGCCTGACCGCAGAACACGCCGACGCCTGAAGCCCTCGCCATCCACACAAGGACCACACCATGTTCAGCAAGCACGACCAGATCAAAGGCTATGACGACGAACTGCTGGCGGCGATGAACGCCGAGGATGCGCGGCAGGAACACCATATCGAACTGATCGCCTCAGAGAACTACACCAGCCAGCGGGTGATGGAGGCACAAGGCAGCGGCCTGACCAACAAGTACGCCGAAGGCTATCCGGGCAAGCGCTATTACGGCGGCTGCGAGCACGTCGATGTGGTCGAGCAACTGGCCATCGATCGCGCCAAACAACTGTTCGGCGCCGATTACGCCAACGTCCAGCCGCACTCCGGCAGCCAGGCCAATGCCGCGGTCTACCTGGCCTTGCTGCAAGCCGGCGACACCGTGCTCGGCATGAGCCTGGCCCATGGCGGTCACCTGACCCACGGCGCCAAGGTGAGTTTTTCCGGCAAGCTGTACAACGCCGTGCAGTACGGCATCGACACCACCACGGGCCTGATCGATTACGACGAAGTCGAGCGCCTGGCGGTCGAGCACAAGCCGAAGATGATCATCGCCGGGTTCTCGGCCTATTCGAAGACCCTGGACTTCCCGCGCTTTCGCCAGATCGCGGACAAGATCGGTGCGTACTTCTTCGTCGACATGGCCCACGTCGCCGGCCTGGTGGCCACGGGTCTGTACCCCAATCCCCTGCCCTACGCCGACGTGGTCACCACCACCACCCACAAGACCCTGCGCGGTCCACGTGGCGGGCTGATTCTGGCCAGGGCCAATGCGGAACTGGAAAAGAAGCTCAACGCCGCGGTGTTCCCCGGCGGCCAGGGTGGCCCGCTGATGCACGTGATCGCCGCCAAGGCCGTGTGCTTCAAGGAAGCGCTGGAGCCCGGCTTCAAGACCTATCAGGCGCAAGTGATCCGTAACGCCCAGGCCATGGCGCAGGTGTTTATCGAGCGCGGTTATGACGTGGTGTCCGGCGGCACCGACAACCATCTGTTCCTGGTCAGCCTGATCCGCCAGGGCCTGACCGGCAAGGACGCCGACGCCGCCCTCGGTCGCGCCGGCATCACCGTGAACAAGAACGCCGTGCCCAACGATCCGCAATCGCCGTTCGTGACCTCCGGCCTGCGCATCGGTACGCCGGCAATCACCAGCCGTGGCTTCAAGGAAGCGCAAAGCATTGCGCTGGCCGGCTGGATCTGCGACATCCTTGATCATCTGGGCGATGCCGATGTGGAAGCTCAGGTCGCTCAACAAGCTGCTGCCTTGTGCGCGGACTTCCCGGTCTATCGCGACTGACCACACAACACCCCCCTTGTAGGAGCGAGCTTGCTCGCGAAGAACCCAAAGGCACCGCGTTAATCCTGAATGCGCGCGTAATCGTTGGCGACCATCGCGAGCAAGCTCGCTCCTACAGGCCTGTGCACAAGGAAAGCACCATGAATGCCATTGTCGATTCGGCCGGTAAAAGCCCGGCCAAAGTAGAGGTCGGTACCAAACTGCGCGGTGCGCAAAAGGTTGCGCGGATTCCGGTGAAGATCATTCCCACGGATGAATTCCCGCGCAAACCCGACTGGATTCGCGTGCGCATGCCGATCTCTCCCGAGGTCGACCGCATCAAGCAACTGTTGCGCAAGCACAAGCTGCACAGCGTCTGCGAAGAGGCGTCCTGCCCTAACCTGGGCGAGTGCTTCTCCGGTGGCACCGCGACCTTCATGATCATGGGCGACATCTGCACCCGTCGCTGTCCGTTCTGCGATGTCGGCCATGGCCGGCCCAAGCCGCTGGACGCCAACGAGCCGATGAACCTCGCCGTGGCCATCGCCGAACTGCGCCTGAAGTACGTGGTGATCACCTCGGTGGACCGCGACGATTTGCGCGACGGCGGCGCCCAACACTTTGTCGATTGCCTGCGCGAGATCCGCAAGCTGTCGCCCGGCATTCAACTGGAAACCCTGGTGCCGGATTACCGCGGACGCATAGACGTGGCCCTGGCGATTACCGCCGATGAGCCGCCGGATGTGTTCAACCACAACCTGGAAACGGTACCGCGCCTGTACAAGGCCGCGCGGCCGGGTTCGGACTTCGAGTGGTCGCTGAACCTGCTGCAGAAATTCAAGCAGATGATGCCGCACATTCCGACCAAATCCGGCCTGATGCTGGGCCTGGGCGAGACCGACGAGGAAGTCATCGAGGTCATGCAGCGCATGCGCGAGCACGACATCGACATGCTGACTCTCGGTCAGTACCTGCAGCCCTCGCGCAGTCACTTGCCGGTGCAGCGCTTCGTGCACCCGGACACCTTTGCCTGGTTCGCCGAGGAAGGCATGCGCATGGGTTTCAAAAACGTGGCGTCCGGGCCGCTGGTACGCTCGTCCTATCACGCTGATCAACAACTTCATGGAGGTGCAGACGGTTTCAAGCCATCATGAGACGACTGGTCATGCATGGAGCCGTTCACGATGTTTCGTTCACCCTGTCTGTCGATGCTGTGCCTGAGCCTTGCCCTGCCGTGCATGGCCGACGAGCCGAAACCCGGGCACATGGTGTATGTGCGCAGCATTGCCCCGGGTATCGAGCAGGATATCCGCTACGCCAGTGCCCATAACTTCACCGGGCATCCGCTCGACGGCTACCAGGCGGCAGAATGCTTGCTGTCGGCGGATGCCGCCAACGCCCTGGCCCGGGTGCAAACGGCGCTTGAAGCCGAAGGCTACGGCCTGAAAGTATTCGACTGCTATCGCCCGACCCGTGCGGTGGCGGACATGGGCCGCTTTGCCAGCGCACCCGGCGACCCGCTCAAGACCGAGTTCTATCCACGGGTCGACAAGCAAGACTTCTGGCGCCTGGGTTATGTCGCCCGGGTGTCCAATCACTCCCGGGGCAACACCGTCGACCTGAGCCTGACCGGCCCCGACGCCCTGCCCGTCGACACCTGGACACCTGCGGCCACGCCGGTGGATTGCACCGCACCTTACGGCCAGCGCTGGCTCGACGGCGCGCTCGACATGGGCACCGGTTTTGACTGCTTCGATGAGCGTGCGCATACGGACTCGGCGCTGATCAACGTCACGGCCAAAGCCAATCGCCAGCGCCTGACCAGTGCCATGGCCAAGGAAGGCTTTGTGGGTTATTCGGCCGAGTGGTGGCACTTCACGTATAGCGGGAATACACAGAAGCCGGATGTCATGAACTTTCCCATCACGCCGTTGGCACCATGAACAAGCTGATCAAGACCCTGTTGCTGCTGTTGTTTCCACTGATCGCCATGGCACAGGGGCTCGACGGCAGCGATCAACTGATCGTGGTCACCAGCAAAAGCTGGGATGACATCCAGGCCACTGCCCAGCGCTATGAGCGGCATGGCGAGTCGTTTGAAAAGTTCGAAGCACCCTTCGCGGTGGTGCTCGGCAAGAATGGCATGGGCTGGGGCAAGGGCCAACTCAACCCCGGGCGGCCTGAAGGGCCGGTCAAACAGGAAGGCGACGGCAAAGCCCCGGCTGGAGTGTTCGGCCTGGGCACGGCGTTTGGCTACGAACCTTCGGCCAATACCCGCCTGCCCTACCTGCCACTGACAGCGACCATCGAATGCGTGGACGACAGCCAGTCGACTCGCTACAACGAGCTGGTCGACAGCTCGGTCATTGCAAGAGACTGGAGCAGTTCCGAGCAAATGCGCCGCAGTGATGACTTGTACCGCCAGGGTATTTTCATCCGGCACAACACCCTGGCCACTCCCGCTGCCGGATCATGCATTTTCTTCCACATCTGGCGCGGACCCACCGCACCGACTCGCGGCTGCACCGCCATGGACCCGGCGGATATCGCGCGGTTGCTCAACTGGCTGGACCCGGGCAAATCCCCGGTGCTGGTGCAACTGCCCGAAGCGCAGTACGAACAGTTGCGCCAGCGCTGGAGCCTGCCGAAGCGTTAATCAAATGCGTCCATAAGCACTACCGGTATCAACCCCGCTCAACCGCCACTGCACTCATCGACGGCTTGGCCAGCGCGTAATAGATCACACCCGGCACCAGCAACCCGACGATCCAGGAAATATCCACACCTCCCAATTGCGCAACCATTGGCCCGGAGTAGAAATGGGTATCGACAAAGGGCAACTGGATCAACACGCCGATCACATAGACGCTGATCCCCAACACGTTCCAGCGACCGTAGCGCCCGCTCGGGTCGGACAGCGCCGGGATGTCGTAACGCTCCTTGTTGATGAAGTAGTAATCCACCAGGTTGATCGCGCTCCAGGGTGTGAAGAACGTCAGCAAGAACAGGATGAAGTACTTGAACGAGTTGAGGAACGAGTACTGCCCGAGCAACGCCAGCGCGGTGGATGCCGCTACGATCAGCAGCACGAACAGCATGCGCTGGCGGGCGGTGATTTCCAGGCGACGACGAAAGCCGCTGATGATGGTGGCGATGCACATGAAACTGCCATAGGCGTTGAGGGTGGACACCGTGACCTTGCCGAACACAATGCTCAGGTACAGCAAGGACGCGATCACACCGCTACTGCCCAGGCCGACAATGGTCGCCACTTCGTGCCCACGGAAATTCCCCCCGGCCAACGCAGCGGCGAACACCCCCAGCACCATCGAAGCCTGAGCTCCCAGCACGGTGCCGAGGCCCACGGCGGCGAAGGTTTTCCACGATGAGGTCTTGCTCGGCAGGTAACGTGAGTAGTCCGCCACGTAAGGGCCGAAGGCGATCTGCCAGGACGCCGAGAGCGAGACCGCCAGCAGGAAAGTGCTCCAGCTGAAATGACGGTTATCGAGCAGCAGGCCGATGTCGTTGAGGGTCATCAACCGGGTGAACAGGTAGGCGAACGCGATGATGCCCAGCACGCTGGCCACCCGTCCGACCAGGTGAATCACCCGATAACCGAAGATCGTCAGAAACGCGATGCTCGCCGCGAAAATCAGGATGCCGGCGCTGTCGCTGACACTGATCAGCTGCGCAATCGCCTGCCCCGACAGCACCGCGCCGGTGGCGCTGAAACCGAGGTACATCAGGCACACCAGAACGATCGGGATCGCCGCGCCATAGACCCCGAACTGCACTCGGCTGGAGATCATCTGCGGCAGCCCGAGTTTCGGCCCTTGCGCCGCGTGCAGCGCCACCACGGCACCGCCCAACACTTGCCCGATCAACAGGCCGATCAGCGACCAGAACACATCGCCGCCCAGCACCACGGCCAGGGCGCCGGTGACGATGGCGGTGATCTGCAGGTTGGCGCCGAGCCACAGGGTGAACTGGCTATAGAGACTGCCGTGTCGCTCAGCCTCGGGAATGAAATCGATCGAGCGGGTCTCGATCAGGGGACTGCGTTGCGCACTCATGACGGTGTTTCCTTTGAGGAACTGTTTTTGTTGTCGGGGCTGAACTTAGAAAGTCTTGGTGGCACTGGCAACGACCGTGGCCGAGCACAGGTCGTCATAGCCGTACCAACTGGCGCACTCGCTTTTCGACAAGTCCGTGTCGATATAGCTCAGGCCCCAGGTGACGCCGAGGAAGTCGCGGGTCAGCTTGGCTTCCCACTCGTAGTAAGACTCACGGCTATCGCCATTGGCGGACCAGAACGCGGGGTCATTCACATCGTTGCGCCCAAAGCGCAAGTCCAGGCCGACTTCGGCCGGCAAATCGATTTTGTAGCCCAGGTAGGTGTAAAGGGTGTCCTGGTCCTCGCCGAAGAAGTTCGGCGTGTCCTTGGAGTAATAGGCACCCAGCTTCACGCCGTACAGGTCGAGGACGGCGTAGACCTCGCTGAGGTTGAAGTCGGAATTTTTCGGGTAGTCGTACTTGATGTAGCCCAGATCCAGGCTGATTGCGTCGGTCGCCTGCCAGTAATAACCCGCGTAGTACTCAAGCTCCTGGCGGGTATCGAAGTTGCCGCCGAAATCGACGTTGGAGGTCCAGGCTCCGATGTACAGGCCGCTGCTGTGCAACAGCGTTGCGCCACCCTGCACTGCCGGATCGCCCAAGGTCTGCGAGATGCCCCGGGTACGGTAGTCGCTGACGACGCCCAGGGTCATGTCCAGGCTGAAATCATCGTTGAGGGTCAGGGCCTGGCTGCTCAGGGGGATCAATGCGAGTGTCGCGAGGGTCAATGCTGAAAGTGCGTTCATACAGTTCTCTTGTTGTTATGGCGTACGGGAATTTCAGGCATGGCGATGCCAGGCCCCTCGCGCTACGAGGGGCTGGCGGTTTTTTGCGTGTGCTGGGTGTACGCAGGTCAGGACGCGGGGGCGTAGACCTGCTTGCCGGCGAAGAAGGTATTCAGGACTTTGGTTTCGAACAGTTCGTCATCGCTGACCTTGAACACATCGCGGTCGAGGATGATCAGGTCGGCCTGTTTACCCGGTGCCAGCGAACCGATCTGCTGATCCAGGCGCAGGGTTTTCGCCGCGTTGATGGTGTAGGCGTAGAACATGGTCTGGCGGTCGATGCTTTCCTTGGCATTGAGTACGCCCAACGGCCCCTTGCGCGTGCTGGCCTGGGCAATGGCGTTGAACGGATTGGCGCTCGACACCGGCCAGTCGCTGCCACCGGCAATCGTCGCGCCAGCGTTATGCAATGACCGCGCGGGATACTGGTAACCGTAGGCAAAGGCGCTGATGTAAGGTTTGACCAGTTCGACGGTGTAGGACTCGCCGGTGGCCCACAGCAGTTGCATCGAGGCAATCACGCCCAGTTGCTTGAAGCGCGCAAACTCCTTGGGGTTGACCAGTTGCAGGTGCGCGATGCTGTGGGGCACGGGTGTCGGGCTAAGTTTGCGCGCATACGCCACGCCATTGAGCGCTTCACGCACCGCGCGGTCGCCGACGGCATGCATGTGTACGATCCAGCCGCGTTTTTCCGCTGCCACCACCAGTTCGCCAAAGTGCGCCGGGTCGGTCAGCAGCTGACCGTCCTTGTGGCTGTTCTTGTACGGCACGACGACCGCCGCTGTTTGCCCCGGGAATTCAAGAATGCCGTCGACAAACACCTTGACGCCGGGGAACGTCAGGTTAGGCACGCCCTCGAACTGTTTCATTACCGTGGCGATCACCTCCAGGTCGGCGGGTTTGCTCTTCGGATTGGTGACCATCAACGCGGCGACGTGGGCACTGAGTTCGCCGTTCTGCGCCAGTTCCTTGTACAGCGGCAGCACGCCAATACTTTCGGCGGTGGCATGGAAATCGAACAGCGAATCCTCACTGCCGCCGTTCGCCGCCGCGTCCATCCAGGCGGTGACGCCGAATTGATTGTTGATCTTCACCGCCTCGCGAGCGGCCTTGAGCATGGCCTCCGGGCTGGGCGCCGGAATCCCGTTACGCACCACGTCCCAGCGGGATTCGGCAAAGTAGCCGTTAGGGGTGAAGTCCGCTTCATGGCCGATGTAACCGCGTTCCTTTTCCGGCAGGCTCTTGACCAGCGCCGCGTCGATGCCCAGGCGCTTGAGCATCGCGTTGTTGGCCCAGCCGGTGTGCCCGTCGATGCCACTGAAGACAATCGGTTGGTCCGCCCAGCGTCCCTGGTTGAACACCTTGCCCAGTTCACGGCTTTTCTCCCAGTAAGCCGAACTGACCCCGGCGACGCTGATCACATCACCGGCGCGTGCGCGTCCGGCCTTGTCTTCTTCGATCAACCATTGCTCCAATTCCGGCAAGGGTTTGACCTCGTCCAGCAGGTTGGCCTTCATGCTATCGAACGCACCCATCACCGGGTGGCTGTGGGTGTCGATCATGCCTGGCATCAGCACCTTGCCCGCCAGGTCGATACGTTGGGTCTTGGCATCGGCCAGGGCATTGATTTCGGCATCGCTGCCCACTTTCAGAATCTTGCCGTCCTGCACCGCAACAGCCTGCACCAGCGCCTGGCCGGGTTCGGCGGTAAAGACCTTGCCGTTGAACAACACCAGGTCAGCGGCGGCCATCGCCTGCACCGACGACAAGGCCAGCGCGGCGGCCAATAGGTTTGGAATAAATCGCATCGGAACGCTCTCTAATTTTTATGGGGCGGATCGGGAAGTAACTGCTTGGGAAACCACGTGCGGCGCAAGCCCCAGAAACGGCGCCTTGGCCCACACGACCTTGCCGCCGACCAGCGTCAGCAGCACGTCATTGCGGCCCAGTTCCTCCTCGGGCACCTGCATGAAGTTCTTGTCGAGCACGATCAGGTCAGCGAACTTGCCGACTTCGACCGAGCCCAGCACCGCATCCAGCTTCAGCTGTTCGGCGGAACTGAGGGTGATGCTGCGCAGCACCTCGGCTCGCGACAGCGCCGGATCGGCGTTGAGTCGCCCGGCATATTTGTGGCCATAGCTGTGCGGATTGCTCGGGTCGCCGGAACGGGTGACACCGACTTTCAGCGCCAGGAACTCATCGAGGGGATCGACCGGCCAATCGCTGCCGAACGCCACTCGGCCGCCGGCATGGGCGATGCTGCCGGAAGGCTCCATGCGCTCGAATCGCTCGGCACCGAGGTGATCGCTGGTACCGTCGACCGTGGACGGGGCCTGCTGCGCCCACTGGAACGACATGGTGGCGGTGACGTCCAGTGCCTTGAAACGTGCGTAATCGGCAGGGTCGACTGACTCGGCGTGAGCGATGGCCGGGCGGAAGTCTTGACCGGGCAGTTCCTTGCGCACGTAGGCGACGCTGTCCAGTGCATCGCGCACCGCACGCTCGCCGGTGGCGTGCAGGTGCGGATCGAGACCGGCCTTGACCGCTTGCAGCACCAGCGGATTGAGCACCTGCGGCGGGAAGTACAGCTCGCCCAGGTTCTTGCCCGGCGTCCACTGCGGCGCCTGGTCGGTGCCGCTGTTGTGCAGGTACGGGGTCAACATGGCGCCGGTGTCCGCCGGGGCATTGATGATGCCGTCCAAGAACAGTTTGACGTGGCGCATGTTCACGCCCGGCGCGACGTTCACCTCACCCTGGTCATAGGTGCTGGCCAGGGCCTTGGCCTCGGCGATGGTTTTCACCGGGTCGGCGGCCGCGGCGGCCGGGTCCAGTTTGATCGCCAGCAAGGCCCGGGCGGTCAGCTCGCCGGACTGTTGCAGGCGGGTGAAGGCCTTGCCGTTTTCCGGCCCCGCCAGCGCATCGAAGAAACTGGTGATGCCTTGCTGGCGCATGGCGTCGAGGGCCGCTCGCATCTGATTGAGTTTTTCCGCGTCGGTCGCCGGCGGCACCACGGCGGCCAACGATTCGGCGGCGCCGTCTTCACAAATACCGTTCGGGTTGCCGGCGCTGTCGCGTCGGTATTTGCCGTCTTCGGGGTCGGCGGTGTTCTTGTTGATCCCGGCCAGTTCCAGGCCGCGAGAGTTGGTCAGCACGGTGTGGAAGTCGGTGGAGCGCACCTGGATCGGACGCTGGGTCTTGAGCGCGTCCAGGGTCGATTTGTCGGCATCGCCGTCGAGCCCGGTCATGCCCATGCGGTCCCAGCTGCCCACTTCCAGCCAGACGTCCGGGCCCTTGTCCTTGTCGGCATCGAGGCAGGCCTGGATGCTCGCCTGAAACTGCGCGCGGGTCATGGTCTGGTATTTCAGGTCGCACAAGGTCATGGCGCGACCGCCATCCCCGGGGTGCATGTGTGCATCGACGAAGCCCGGCATCAGCATGCGTCCGGCCAGGTCGATCAGTTGTGTTTGCTTGCCGATGTAGCCGTCGACCCCGGCATCGCTGCCGACGTAGACGATCTTGCCACCTGAAATGGCGATGGCCTGCTGCACGGAATTCTGGCCATCGACGGTGTAGACGTAGCCATTGCGCATGACCGTGTCGGCGGGCGTCGCGCCCAACGCCACGCAGGAAAACGCCGTTGTCGATGCAACGGCGATGAACAACCTGGAAAGTCTCAAATGCCTCACCCCTGTTCTTATTGTTTTGAAGCGGCCCGAAGCGACTGCGCAAGCCCTTGTATAGACAGGGCCTACCCTATAGGGCGCAGCGCGCGAATGGACCTCTGCAAATGAGGAGGGGTGAGGCAATTATTAGTTGATCGAAGATCTATTCAGGCGGATCGATTTGATCCACCGCCGAGATGATCCACCAAATGATGGACCATCACGTCGGCCACAGCCAGCGTCTCGATCAGATAACCATATGGGTTTCGGGGGGTGACCTGCGGGTCGACGGCAAACAGCAGGTTAGGTGTGCTCGGGGTGGCGTTAATGTCGGCAGCGGAGGGGAAATGGAAAGTGAGGGCGCTTAGCCTCTACTTCGGGACCGGTCAAAGTGTCCAGGGAATCGACGTAAAAGTTGTTCGCGTGTTAATCCTGTACGCGAAAAATCCCTGATTTCTTGAACCATCACGGTAGGCATTACGCCAGGAATGTCGCCCGATAACCCACTTTCGATTCGCGCCAATATATGGTTGGGATTTGGATCTGCAAAAGCACCGCCAACATGGGGGGCTGCTACAGATAGGTGGTTCCGAACATTTACATCCGAATGGATTTGATAAACGCTCTGCAATGCGGCGTGTCGCGAATGATCTGGCTGTGCATGAATAGCATCCAATTCAGAACCAGGTGTTGCATCGAACCATCTTCCAGCTTCCGTGCGGTTCACGATTCGCTCTCGTTCTACACCGGAGCTGTATTGATGATACGAAGAGCCAGGTTTTTGAACGTCCCTCCTTGCCTTACTCCACAAATATTCCGGCCCTGTGGCAGGTCGAGCGCCACGAGCATTCGTGGCAATTCCCAGATTTTTAATAGCGGACGGTCGAACAAGATATTCGTGTGATATTTTTTTTCCAACTTCAAGCGACAGGTTCATTTTGGCTTTCGCTACCCAGCCCGAAACCATGGCTTTAACCCTGGATGGTAGAATGAATTGTCCAGTCGGATCACTATTGTTTATCGGATCTCCAAGGCAGTAGGCATAGGAATTCAACCCACCCTTCTCAAACGGACTCAAACTGTCTGCACTGTTGAATCGCATCAGCACCGGGTTGAACGCCCGGTACCCGTTTCCCAACAAGTAATGCCCGGTTAGCAGGTCTCGCCGTTCACCGTTGAATCCCAACAAAGAGGTCACTCCATTCTCGGCAATACGATAACCATAGGGCGAGTAAGCGATAGCTGGGAAAGCATCGGCGTGGACAGCGCACAGCACCGAACGTTGCTGATCAGTGGCTAGTAACGTGACGTCGAGCGTCTGGTCCTGACGTCGTCGTTGCGCCAACAACTGATCACCGCCCTGCAATAGCGAAAAGGTAATCGCTCCCTGCACCTCGGTGGCCAGACGACTTTTGCAATAGAAGCGCTGACACTCGGGGAGACTTACCAGCGACTGACCGATCAGCCTATCCAGTGGGTCGTAGTTATAACGGCACAACAGAATTTCGCTTGGAGGGGACACGGGGCAATACTCGTTTCCGGTTGGCTTGAGTATTGATGGTTTTATCTGAGTTGGTAACTATCAGAACTGATAGGGCGATGGGCTAGTAAACCTTGGCATCGGCTGCTGATTTTGAGGCTCCCGAAGTGCGGCGTACAGCCTCCGTAGGCGAAGTCGATAAACGCAACACCGTACCCAGTTCCACCTTGCTTTTCACACCGAGTTGCAAGTAGCAATTGCGCAGGTAGGTGCGCACGGTCGACGGGCTCAAGGCGAGCATTCTGGCGATTTCCTTGTAGGAGTGGCCCGCGGCGAACAGCATCGCCGCCGTGCGCTCCCGAGGTGCCAGGCCGTCCCCGCCCGAGGGTGCTTCCAGGGACAGGATGACGTGTTCGGCGTTGGGGCTCAGGGTCAGGGCGCAGCGGCCCAGACGGATCACGCAGGGGGCTTTGGACAATTGCGCGATTACCTCCGGTGGCAGCGTGGAACCGCTCCAGCCGGGCAGTTCGCGCTGGATGGCGACGCACAACCTGGCCCCCACATAGAGCAGACTGCCGTCCATGCGCGCGACGCCAAAATCACTCGCGCCGTTTTCGCTGTCGAAGCGAATCATGTCCTGCACCTGAAACCGCCACAGCTGGAAAAGGTGATCGCAGAACGCCAAAAACAGCTCGGCTTCGTTCTCCTCGAACGCCTGTTCATCCTGCCCCCGGTAGAGGCAGACGAAAAACATCAGGCCGCTTTCGGGCAATTCGTAGGTGATGCTCATCAAGTGATAGAGGTCGAAGCGCCGGGCGAAATCATTGACCGCCTCGCAAGGGTCGTTGAAACCCGTGTCGCATACCACCTCACCGGGACGATTGAGCGTGGCGTAGGAGAACTGATCGTTGGCCGCCACCGGATGCCATTCGGCGGCAAAGGATTCAGGAAGCTTGATGCTGCCATGCATCCAGCTTTGCATGGGCACCTCAGGACCTGGTGCAGACATTTCGCCCCACCAGGCAGATGCGAAGGGCACCAGCTGACCGAATGCCTGCAGGCCATCGGCGATGAACCGCGACGCCCCGCTCTCCCGCGCCAGCCGGCCCAGGTGCAATACGCAATGATTGAACGCCTTGAGCGTGATCATCGTTGCGTCGCCCTCGACTTTATTTCCCTCCCCCATCATTGCGTTCCCGTTCACTGCATGGCCTTTGGTTTCGACGATGCCATAGGCCCGTGACGAGCGTCCAGCACGCAATGACATCATCGGTTACAAAGTGCTGTGCAACCCGTACAGCTGTGGCCTGCGGTCCCGATGCAGGTCATTGCGGGCGCTGATGCGTTTGTTGCGCGCCTCGGCGAGGTTCAGCGTGGCCAGCAACATCTGCTCGCCACCCTGCTCCGCCGGCCCGGCCAACGGGTAGCCGTCGGCATCGACGATGACCGAGCCCTGGACCCAACCGACTCCACGTTCATGGCCATAGCGATCACAGGCGGCGATGAACATTCGGTTGACCGAGGCATTGGCCTGCACCCGCAGCACTTCGGCCGGGCGCTCGGTTGGCGGCCGCGGACCGTCGGGCCAATTGACCGGCGCGCACAACAGCTCGGCCCCGGCCAGCGCCGCAAGACGCACCCACTCGGGGAACTCCAGGTCATAGCAGATCAGCATGCCGAACCGTCCATGCAGCGTTTCGACCACGGGCGGTGGCGCATCGCCGGCGCTGAAGATGTCCTTTTCGGCATCCCATAAATGCGCCTTGCGGTACACCGCGCGCAGGCCGTTGGCGTCGATCATCGCTGCGCTGTTGGCCAATTCGTCACCGGGCAGGCGCTCGCAGAACCCACCGACTATCACCAGGTTCAGCTCACGGGCCAGGGCCTGCCACAGTTGCAAGGTCGGACCGTCAACGGTTTCCGCCAGGCTCAGCGCCTCAAAGCGGTCGGCAAACAGATAGCCACTCTGCACCAGCTCGGGCAGCACGACGACTTGCGCGCCCTGAAAGGCTGCCTGGCGAATCGCGCGTTCGGTGAGCGTGCGGTTGTAGGCCAGGTCGCCTATTTTCGGTGCCAGTTGGCAGCAGGCGACCACTGTGTTTTTGGCGTTGTTCAACGCACTGTCTCCGCAGATGAATGGGTCATGGCGACGATGTCGCTTTCGCTCAGTGCGTCGATCACCCGGCGTTCGGCGGCCAGATCAATCGAGCGGCTGAGCAGGTAGTAGGTCAGCCCCGACACCACAAGACCTACCAGCCAGGCGATGTCCACGCCTTCAAGCATCCGCGCCAGCGGACCAACGAACACTTCCTTGTTGGCCGCTGCGTTGAAGATGTAGAAGAACGGCACCATCGCGGCGAAGCCGATCAGGTACGAAACGATGCCGCGAAATTGCCAGGCGCCGTAGATGCCTTTTGGCGTGAAGAAATGCGGGATCGCATAACGGCCCTTGCGCACGAAGAAGTAGTCCACCAGGTTGACGGCGGTCCACGGCACGAGGAAGTACAGCAGCAACACCAGGAAGGTGTTCAGCAGAGCGATGCCGTCACCTTTGATCGACAGCACGCAGGTCAACAGGATGACGCTGATCACACTGATCGAGAGCACACGGGCACGGGGTGTCGGGGTGATTTTTTTGATCGAGTCGACGCCGGTCAGCAGCGTCAGCATGGCGCTGTAGGTGTTGAGCGCGATGATCGGCAGGAAGCCCGCCACCGAAACGATCACCAGCAGATTGCCCAGCCCCGGAATCATCGACGAGCCGACCTGATTCAACGCCACCAGCGCATCCGCCGCTTTCAATTGCTGTGCCAGCCAGGCACCGAGGCCGATCATCCAGCTGCCCGACAACGAGGCGCCGATGAACACCACCGCAATCAGTTTCGTCCGGCTGGTGTTTTTTGGCAGGTAACGGGAATAGTCGGACACGTAGGGCGCATAGGAAATGTTGTAGCTGGCACCGATGGCGAACAACGTGGCGAA
This sequence comes from Pseudomonas sp. EU05-FHT14B02, assembly GCF_058791055.1. Lineage (NCBI taxonomy): Bacteria > Pseudomonadati > Pseudomonadota > Gammaproteobacteria > Pseudomonadales > Pseudomonadaceae > Pseudomonas > Pseudomonas sp. EU05-FHT14B02. The sequence continues at coordinate 62,241 of NZ_JBYTDD010000019.1, forward strand.
GGCCACCCAGTTGAAGCCCAGATCAGTCGCCGGTGTGACACCTTCCTGGCCGGCACCGAACATCAGGGCGATAGTCACCAGTGCGTACAGCGGCAAGGTCGCCAGCAAGGCCCACTTGAAGGCCTTGTGCATCAGGTCGTGGCCGTAGATCGATAACAGTGCGCCGATCAGCACCACGGCCACGGCGACGATGGTCGGGTCGATGCCAAACACATGTTCAAGGCCGTTCATGATCAGCGAGATGTTCACCACGTTGAATCCGACGAACACGAACATCGTCGCCATCAACGCCAGGATCACCCCGCGATAACCGAACTGCGCACGGGACTGGATCATCTGCGGCAAACCCATTTCCGGGCCCTGGGAGCCGTGGAACGCCATGAAAATAGTGCCAAACATAATGCCCAGGGCACCGGCGAGCATGGTCCACAGCGCCGACAAGCCAAGGCTCGGGCCGACAAAGCCGATGGAAATGGTGAAGAAGTGGAAGTTACCCAGGAACCAGAACGGCCCTTGGCTGCTGAGTTTGGCGTGACGTTCGTTTTCCGGGATGTAGTCGATGGAGTGGCCTTCGATGGCCAACCCGCCGCTCGCCTCGGTGGCGTGCGCAGTCACTGGGGAACCTGACATACGATTGTTCCTATGCTGTTGTTTGTTGTTTTTGTGGGTACAGAGCTCGCTACGACGTCCAGATCAGGTGAAACTCCATAAAAAGCTGACGATGACGCTGGTTTCACGGCAATGTAGGGCGTGAGTTCTGGCAGTAAAATAACGCAGGCACACTGTTTACATAGATCAGCATCTATGTAAGCGAGAATCGGGAGCCCCCATGCTGGGAACTGTTACGGAGCTGGATCTGCGTCTGATCCGGGTATTTCTGACCGTCGTCGAAGCGGGCGGCATCTCGGCGGCACAAACCGCTCTCAACACCACGCAACCCACGATCAGCGCGCAACTGGCAACGCTGGAAGCGCGGGTCGGTTTCCGTCTGTGCGAACGCGGACGCGGTGGGTTTTCCGTGACGCCCAAAGGTACTCAATTCATTGAGGCTGCCCGGCGCTTGCTGGCAGCGGCCGAAGGTTTTCGGGTCGAGGTGCAGCACATCAACCGCAAAGTCTCGGGGAGTATCAACATCGGTTTGCTGGGGCAAATCGACCCGGTGGCGAACAGGAAAATCGGCCAGGCCATTGCCCGTTTGCGGGCGCGGCACGAGGGGCTGTACTTCCACTTCACCGAGTTGTCGTCGTCGCTGCTGGAAGAAAAAATCATCAATGGCCATATCGACCTGGCCATCGGTTACTTCTGGCACCGTTTGCCCAACATCGACTATTTCCCGCTGTTCCCGGAAACCCAGATTGCCTACTGCGCACCGTCGCATCCGCTGTTCGGCCAGGTCGGCGCACTGACCCGCGAAGATGTCAGCGAGTTTGACTGGGTCTGGCCGAGCCATCCGTTACCGGAAATGCCGGCCCCCACCTCCATCGAACGTCTGACCGTGCTCACCGACAGCATGGACGGCGCGGCCCTACTGATTCTGTCCGGCCAGCACCTGGGGTTTCTGCCGCAACACTACGCGACCCGGCATGAACAGCTGGGGCAGTTGCACCCGCTGAACCCGGATCTGCTGCGCTATGAGGTGAGCTTTCATGCGGCGGTGCGACATTCGGCGCGGCAGCGGGATCTGGTGAGTGCGTTCCTCAATGAGCTGATCGAGATTTTCGGTTCACCCTTGTAGGAGCGAGCCTGCTCGCTCCTACAAGGGGGCGCAATGGTGTTATCAGAAGCGGATTTCAGCAGCCGGGACCACATCGATCCGGGCCACCGAGCTGCTCAGATCTGCCCAATCCTTGTTGTGTTGGGCAATGATGTCTTCGGCAGTGACATTGCCATTGTCGACGGTGGAGTGCGCGTCGGCGGCCAGCACCACGTCGTAGCCCAATTGATGCGCCTGACGCAGGGTTGCATTCACGCAGTAATCGGTTTGCAGGCCGCAGATGACCAGCCTTTCGAAGTCCTGTACCGGCAACAACCGTTGCAGGTTGGTCTGATAGAACGAATCGCCAGTGGTCTTGCGCACGCGATGATCCTTGGGCGATGTATCCAACCCTTCGGCCAGTTGCCAGCCCGGGGCACCGTGTTTAAACAGATCACCCTCTTCTTCGTGCTGGATCAGCACCACCGGAACACCGGCCTTGCGTGCCCTGGCAGACAGGTCATTGATGGTGTTGATGACCCGTCCAATCTCGAAGCACTCGTACTCACCGGAACACAAAGCCTGCTGGACATCGATGATTAACAACGCAGTGGTCATGATTGCCTTCCTTGATATGTCGAGGGATCAGGGGACGAACATAAGCCCGTCCCCCTCCGGACACAACCCTCAATAACCCAGCGACAACCCGGTGTTACGCCGTGGGTCGTTCGCCCCGTAGAAACGATTATTGCCTACCGGTTTGCCACCCAGGGATGGCGCGCCGACCAGGATCGCCGCCAGATGGTTGGCATCCTGGGGACCGGTAAACTTGTGCCCCCAGCTTTCGAGGATTTTCACCGTGTCCGGGCTGGTGGTGAAGGCTTCCAGGTTGGTCTCCTCCGGCAGCCACTGTTGGTGGAAGCGCGGCGCATCCACCGCTTCCTGGATGTTCATGCCGTAGTCGATCACGTTGAGCATGGTCAGCAAGGTCGCGGTGATGATGCGGCTGCCACCCGGAGTGCCGACCACCATCACCACTTTGCCGTCCTTGGTGACGATGGTCGGGCTCATGGACGAGAGCGGCGCCTTGCCCGGTGCGATGGCATTGGCCTCGCCCTGCACCAGGCCATACATGTTCGGTACGCCGATTTTCGAGGTGAAATCGTCCATTTCGTCGTTGAGGATGACCCCGGTCTTGCTCGCCATCACACCGGCACCGAACCAGTCGTTGAGGGTGTAGGTCACCGACACCGCGTTGCCCCATTTGTCGACGATGGAGTAATGCGTGGTGTTGCTGCCTTCATGGGGCGCTACACCGGGTTTGAGTTCGCTGGATACCGCGGCCTTTTGTGGTTTGATCGCTTCGCGCAGCTTGGTCGCGTAGTTTTTATCCAGCAGATGGGCAATCGGGTTCTTCACGAAATCCGGATCGCCGAGGTAGCTGTTGCGGTCCACATAGGCGTGGCGCATCGCTTCGATCTGGTAGTGCATGCCCTGGGCCGAGTGATAGCCCAGCTCCTTCATCGGGTAGCCTTCGAGGATGTTCATGATCTCGCAGATCACCACGCCACCGGAGCTTGGCGGCGGTGCCGAAACCACGTGGTAACCACGGTAGTCGCACTCGATGGGCGCCAGTTCGCGGGTCTTGTATTTGTCGAGGTCAGCCTGGGTGATGATGCCCTTGTTGGCCTGGCTGGAGGTGACGATGGCGTCGGCCACCCAACCTTTATAGAAACCGTCGGCGCCTTTCTCTGAGATCTCCCGCAAGGTCTTGCTCAGGTCCTTTTGCACCAGTTTCTGGCCGACTTGCATCGGCTCGCCTTTGCTGAGGAAGATCGAGCCGGAATCCTTGATGTCCTTCTTGAACATGTCGGTGGCGTAGTCCAGCAGATCGACATCACCCTGCTCCAGCACGAAACCGTCTTCGGCGAGCTTGATGGCCGGGGCGATGATTTCCTTGCGCGGCTTGGTGCCGTATTTGGACAGCGCCAGTTCCATGCCCGAAACGGTGCCCGGCACACCCACGGCCAGGTGGCCACGGGTACTCAAATCGGGAACGACGTTGCCCTCCTTGTCCAGGTACATGTTGGCGGTGGCGGCCAGCGGCGCTTTTTCACGGAAATCGAGGAAGGTCTTGCGCCCGTCCGCCAGTTGAATGGTCATGAAACCGCCGCCACCGAGGTTGCCGGCTGCGGGGTAGACCACCGCCAGCGCATACCCGACCGCAACCGCCGCATCGACGGCGTTGCCGCCATTCTTCAGCACATCCACGCCCACATGGCTGGCCAGGTGCTGGGCCGTGACCACCATGCCGTTTTCCCCGGTAGCCGGGGCCACGGAGGCGGCATGGGCGGTCAGGCAACTGAGTGCCAATGAGGTCGCTATCAGCGATTTGGCAAAAGGTTCGTACTTCATGAGTCGGTCTCTTCTTGTTATTTCGTAGGAAAACGCTTCAAAAGCCGTAGCCAAGTATGGTCGGGATTACGTATTGCGCCTCCTCGCCGAGGCGGTATCCTTAACGCCTGTTCAGCAATTTCGCGCGAGCCCCTGACATGACCTATACCTGCATCACAGTGGCCTCCCCGGTCGGCCAGTTGAAGCTGGTCGCGAACGGTTCACGACTGGCGGCCATCCTCTGGGAAAACGACAAACCCGGCCGGGTGCGCCTCGGTCCGATGAGCGAAGCGCCGGACAATCCGATCCTGGTGCGTACGGCTGCACAGTTACGCGAATATTTTTCCGGCACCCGCGATCGCTTCGAACTGGAACTGGATTTTGCCGGCACGGAATTTCAGAAGAAGGTCTGGTCGGCGCTGCTGACCATCCCGTTCGGCGAGACCCGCAGCTACAGCCAGATCGCCGAACAGATCGGCAGCCCGACAGCGGTCAGGGCGGTGGGTGCGGCGAATGGCAAGAACCCGATTTCGATCGTGGCGCCTTGTCACCGGGTGATTGGTGCGTCAGGCAAGCTCACCGGGTTTGCCGGTGGGCTTGAGGCGAAGGCGTTGTTGCTGACGCTGGAAGGTGGGCAATGGCCCGGCACGGCACGGCTGCCAGGCTTTTGATCATGCCTGGGCGAAGAGGTTTTTCATCGCCGCATACTGCAACAGCATGATGGTCTTGGCGTCGCAGATTTCGCCACGGTAAAACGCTTCGAGCGCGTCCTCGAACGTCCACTCCAGCACTTCCAGCTCTTCGGTTTCCGCCTCCAGTCCGCCACCGTCGCTGACTTTCGACTTCGCGTCGTATTCGGCAATGAAGAAGTGCAGTTTTTCCGTCACCGAACCGGGGCTCATGTACGCCTCGAACACCTTCTGCACATGGTGTACGCGGTAACCCGTCTCCTCCTCCGCTTCATCGCGGATACGGTCTTCAGGCGCTGCGCCTTCCAGCAGCCCCGCTGCCACTTCGATCAACAGCCCGTCGTGACCGTTGACGAACACCGGCAGGCGAAATTGCCGGGTCAGTACCACGGTTCGCTTGTCACGGTTGTACAGGAGTATCGCCGCGCCATTGCCACGGTCGTAGACCTCCCGGACCTGGCGTTGCCACTCGCCGTTGTTGCGTTGGTAATCGAAGGTGATTTTCTTGAGCAGGTACCAGTCGTGGGACAACACCTGAGACTCGACGATGTTGACCCGTTCGGCCGTGTTCGACATGACAACACATCCTGTTATTGGTCTGAGGGGGCACATGATAAGTGAAAAAGAATAGCGCTTGCCCTCTCAAGCAAGCTGCGACTTGTACTCCTTCTCATACTTTCCGGCCAATGCCTCTTTCTGTTTGTCGTTGAGCAGTTTGCCGGCCATCTGGAAGAACTTCTGCTCTTCTTCCTCGAGGTGGTGATGCACTTTCTCCGAGAGTTTCTTCGCGGTCACCAGCCAGGCGGGGCTGGACATCTCGGTGTCGTCCAGTTCCTCCATCATTTCGTCCATTTCGTGATGTTCGGCGATGCCATGACGACAGAGGTCGACACCGTTGTCGAGCTCCATCAACGGGATGTAGAAATGCCGCTCTTCGGCCGTTGCGTGAGCTTGCAGTTCCGACTTGAGTTGTTTGTAGGCCTCGACGCGTTCGGGGCTGTCGCCGCTGGTGTGGATCAAGGCTTTGGCGTAAGTACGCTGGCGTTCATGGCTTTCGCGCAGGGCTTCGAAAATATTCACGGCGTGTCCTCATCGGTCGCACTCTGGAATGACGCGTACTAATGAGTGACATCTGTGCGCAGGCGACGGTTCCACCTGCTTTATGCTGATGGAACATTCGCGGCGACCACGCTAGGCTGCGGTTTCACTGCCATAAGGATATAGCCATGAACCTGCGTATCGAACTGTCGCAAAACCCCACGGAAGAACAACGCCAGGCCATTCTCAATCCCTTGCGCGCCTACAATGGCTCGAAGGCCGAAGGTAACGTGCCCGAGCACATCGCCTTGCTGGTGCGCGACGACAACGACGAGATCCTCGGCGGCCTGCATGGCCGATTGTTTTACCAGTGGCTGTACATCGACTTGCTGGTGGTGCCGGAACAGGCCCGGGGACAGGGCCTGGGTTCGAAACTGATTCAGATGGCCGAAGACCTGGCGCGGGAACGGCGCTGCGTCGGGCTGTGGCTCGACACCTTCGAATTCCAGGCACCTGGGTTCTACAAGAAATGCGGCTACAGCGAGATTGGGCACATTGCCGATTACCCGCCGGGCCACAAGCACTTCTTCTTCCAGAAACGCTTGAGCTAATGATCCATACCACCCCCTGTAGGAGCGAGCTTGCTCGCGATGGTCGTCAACGAAAACGCTGGATGCCTGACACCTCGCGGCGTTCCGATTTTTTTCGCGAGCAAGCTCGCTCCTACAGGGGGAACAGCATCAGATCACAGGCAAGTCGCCAACGCCGCCAAGCGGCGCTTGGCCACGAAATCGTCCTTCTGTGCGTAGTAGCTCAACACCGTGCCCGAGGCATCGGTGGTCACGTCGACGAAAGACTCCGCCGAACGTGTGTAAACGGTCGTTCCGCCCTTCTCCCCTGGTTGCAGATAGGCAGCGGCATCGACGCCGAACACGGCCTCGTCCTGCCAGGAAAACTGCACGCACCGGGCGACGTCTTTTCCCGGTTTTTCCGAGTTCAAGGTCTTGTACGGGGCCTTGGCGCGGGCTTCGTTCATCGCCGAGCCGGCGCATCCGGCCAGCAACGTCACGGCCAGCGCCACCATCAGAATTCGCATTGCATTCACTCATCAGGAAAAAGCGGACTTTATCACCCCGGTGGGCCATATCGTTCTGCTTTACTGCATTTATACCGCGACAGCGCGCAATGATTCGCGCACCCTGTCGCGCCAATAACGCCCCATCGCACCCGACTGGAAACCTGATGACACCTAATGCCGAGTTCTACAAACCGAGCACTGAATATGCCGACAAGCTGATCAGCCAGATCGGTCAGACGCCTTCCTGGATTGCCAAGCGAATCGGCGTCACCGACAAGCGGATTCGTTACATCCTCGACGGCGAAAGAACCGTCAAAGGCGAAACCACGCCGATCCAGATGACCTACACCGAACAGTTTGCCCTCGAATGCCTGGCGGCAGCGGCCAAGGCCAGTAAGAAGCAGTCTTCGTAATCCCATCCAAGGAGCGACCATGGCGGCAACCGAGCAGCAACATGAGCAGGCACTGAAGCGGTTTCTCGATGCGCGCCCCGAATTGCGCGAGGAACTCGACCACCTCAACCCGCTGTTGGCCCAGGCCAAGGGTGAAACGGCGGCACAGTATCGCGAAGAACGGCTGCACGAAGCGTTTGAAGCTGAAGCAGAACGCCAGCAGTTGTTCGCTTGGGAACTGACGTTGCAGTTAACTGCCGCCACCCCCCGGGACTACGAAGCACAGCGCCTTGAAGTGCACCGGGAAGTGGCGGAAATGGCCGGCATGGACTGGCTGGAATATTGCGAGTTGAATGGGATAAAACCGTAACCACTGTTCATGAAGGCCATCGCCGATGCTGCCCAACACCGCCAGGACCTTGGGTTGATCCTGCACCTGGTGATCCTCGTTGCCACCTTCATCGTCGGCAACCCCCTGGGCAATATCGTCAGCCGCCTGGGCAGGAACATCACCTGGGACTCAAGGCGTTGTTTGCCAGTGGCCTGCTGGCTGCCGGACTCGGGGAGTTGTCGTTGAAGATCCCGCGGCGCTGGCAGTTGGGGGTATATGCCGCGCTGGTTCTGGTGTTGACTGGGCCCGCCCAGACAACATCACTTTAGCCGCCCCGCCGATAAAGCATTATCATGGCGGCAGTTTCGCTGATCGAGTCCGTCATGAAGTTCGCCATCGCCGTGTTTTCCGCCGCCCATGCGCCCTCCTCGCGCCGCGCCCTGCTGTTCGCCCAAGCGGCGCTGGCCGACGGGCACGAGATTGTCCGGCTGTTTTTCTATCAGGACGGTGTCTACAACGCGTCCGCCAGCGTGGTCACGCCCCAGGATGAACTGGACTTGCCCAAGCAATGGCACGCCTTTGTCAGTGACCATCAACTTGATGGCGTGGTGTGCATCGCCGCCGCGCTGCGTCGTGGCGTGTTGAACGAGGAAGAAGCCAGACGCTATCAACGCGAGGCTGTAGCCGTCGGCGCGCCGTGGGAATTGTCCGGCCTCGGCCAATTGCATGACGCCGCGCAGGATGCCGACCGTCTGATCTGTTTCGGAGGCGCATGACATGGCCAAATCCATATTGATCATCAGCCGCCAGTCGCCATGGTCCGGCCCAGGCGCGCGGGAAGCGCTGGATATCGTGCTGGCCGGGGGCGCTTTCGATCTGCCGATCGGCCTGCTGTTTCTCGATGACGGCGTGTTCCAGCTGGCCGCCGGTCAGAACGCCAAGGCCCTGCAACAGAAAGACCTGAGCGCCAACCTGCAAGCCCTGCCGATGTTCGGTGTCGAGGAGTTGTTCGTCTGCGGCGACAGCATCACCCGGCGCGGCCTGGACCCGAACGAACTGTCGCTGGAAGAAGCCCGGGTATTGGCCGCCCACGAAATCACCGCCCTCATTGACCGTTACGACCAGGTGATCACCCTCTGATGTCAACTTTGCATGTGTTGTCTCATTCCCCGTTCGGCGACGAACGCCTGACCAGTTGCCTGCGCGTGATCGGCGCCAACGACGGCTTGCTGCTGTCCGGTGATGCGGCCTATGCGTTGCAACCCGGCACCGCGCCGTTCACTGCGCTCAGCGCCCGTGGCATGAAGTTGTTCGTCCTGGCCGAAGATGCCCAGGCCCGTGCGCTTGCGGTTCCAGACTGGGCCGAGGCCATCGATTACCCGGCCTTCGTCGAACTGTCGATTCGCTACGACAAGGTCAACAGTTGGCTATGAATGCATTGACGGTCGGCGCCCGCGCCATCGAGCTGGACAAGGACGGTTTCCTGGTCGAACTGAGTGACTGGTCCGCCGATGTGGCCAGTGCCCTGGCTGCTGCCGAAGACATCGAGTTGACGCCCGAACACTGGGAAGTCCTCGAACTGCTGCGCAGTTTCTACGCCGAATTCCAGCTGTCACCGGCCACCCGCCCGTTGATCAAGTACACCGCCCTGAAACTCGGCCCGGAAAAAGGCAACAGCCTGCACCTGAACCGACTGTTCAAAGGCACTCCCGCCAAACTCGCCGCGAAACTGGCGGGCCTGCCCAAACCGACGAATTGCTTATGACCGATTACCCAGCACTGACACTCGAAACGCCCGCCGAACATCCGTTCGCCCAGTTCGTACGGATCCTTGGCAAAGGCAAACGCGGCGCCCGTGACCTGACCCGGGTCGAGGCCCGCGAAGCCATGGGCATGGTGCTCGATGAAAAGGTCGAGGAAACCCAGCTCGGCGCCTTCCTGATGCTGTTGCGGCACAAGGAAGAAAGCGCAGAGGAGATGGCAGGCTTCACCGAAGCCTTGCGCGAACGCCTGAATCCTCCGGCAATGGCAGTGGATCTGGATTGGCCGACCTATGCCGGCAAGAAGCGGCACTTGCCATGGTATCTGCTGGCGGCCAAGTGCCTGGCGCAAAACGGCGTGCGGATTTTCATGCACGGCGGCGGCGCCCACACGGCCGGTCGCCTATACACCGAGCAACTGCTGGGCGAATTGAACATCCCGCTGTGCCGCAACTGGCAACAGGTCGGCTCGGCCCTGGATAACGGTGGCCTGGCCTTCATGCCGCTGGTGGACTGGGCACCGCAGCTGCAGCGGATGATCGACCTGCGCAATACCCTCGGCCTGCGCTCGCCGATCCACTCCCTGGCGCGGATCCTCAATCCGTTGGGCGCCCGTTGTGGCCTGCAGAGCATTTTCCACCCGGGTTATCAGGCCGTGCATCGCGACGCCAGCGGACTGCTCGGTGATACCGCCATCGTGATCAAGGGCGATGGCGGCGAAATCGAGATCAACCCGGACGCCGACAGCCACCTGTACGGCACCACCGGCGGCGAGAGCTGGGATGAGGAATGGCCGCAGTTGTCCGCGCAGCGTCATGTCAAACCCGCCTCGCTTGATCCTGAGCATTTGAAAGCGGTGTGGCGTGGCGACGTGGTCGACAGCTACCCGCAAATGGCCCTGATCTCGACCATGGCCTTGGCCCTGCGTGGCCTCGGACAGAGCCGCGAACAGGCCTTCGAAACCGCCGAACAATACTGGGCCGCTCGCAACAAATCGATTTAACCGATCATTTGCGCCCGATCTTTGCGCTTTTTGTTCGAACTCATCGGAATAGACTCGACTCCATCAATTATGGGTTTCGGGAGTCTTGAACATGGGATTGTTAGTGGATGGCCGCTGGCAGGACAAGTGGTACGAAAGCAGCAAAGACGGCGCTTTCCAGCGTGAACAGGCGCAGCGTCGCAACTGGTTGACCGCTGACGGCAAGCCGGGACCGACCGGCGTCGGTGGTTTTGCGGCCGAACCCGGGCGCTATCACCTGTACGTGTCCCTGGCCTGTCCGTGGGCCCATCGCACACTGATCCTGCGCAAACTAAAAGGCCTCGAAAACCTGATCGACGTTTCGGTGGTCAGTTGGTTGATGCTGGAAAACGGCTGGACCTTCGACCAGCACCTGGGGTCGACCGGCGACAAGCTCGACCACTTCGACTTCATGCACCAGCGCTACACCGCCGACACTGCCGACTACACCGGTCGCGTCACCGTACCGGTACTGTGGGACCAACGGCTCAAACGCATCGTCAACAATGAATCATCGGAAATTATCCGCATGTTCAATGGTGCCTTCGACGATTTGACCGGTAACGACCTGGACTTCTACCCGGCGCCGCTACGCGCAGAGATCGATGCGCTGAACGAGCGGATTTATCCGGCGGTGAACAATGGCGTGTACCGCGCCGGGTTTGCCACGTCGCAACAGGCTTATGAAGAAGCGTTCGATGAGTTGTTTGCCGAGCTGGACCGACTGGAGCTGCTGCTGGGCGCCAACCGCTATCTGGCGGGCGAGTACCTGACCGAAGCGGACATCCGCCTGTTCACCACGCTGATTCGCTTCGATGCGGTGTACTACGGGCACTTCAAGTGCAACCTGCGGCGGATTGCGGATTATCCGAACCTGTCGAACTGGCTGCGGGAGATTTACCAGTGGTCGGGGATTGCCGAGACCGTCGACTTCACCCACATCAAAAACCACTACTATGCCAGCCACCGCACCATCAACCCGACGGGTGTGGTGCCGAAAGGGCCGGCGCAGGACTTCACCGCGCCCCATGATCGGGAGCGGTTGAGTGGGAAAGGGGTTTGGCGCAGAGCTTGAGATTTGTATAGGTTTTGAAGGCCCCATCGCGAGCAAGCTCGCTCCCACAATTGATTTGTGTCGTTCACAAATCCCCTGTGGGAGCGAGCTTGCTCGCGATGAGGGCAACTCGGTCTCAGACCTGCGCCTGAGCCCCTTCGAACCACGCCAGTTTCTCGCGAAGTTGCACCACTTCACCCACGATCACCAAGGTCGGCGCATGCACTTCATGCTCTGCCACCAGTCGTGGCAGGTCCGTCAGGGTGCCGGTAAACACCCGCTGATTGACCGTGGTGCCCTGCTGGATCAGCGCCGCCGGGGTATCGGCGGCGCGACCATGCTTGATCAACTGCTCGCAGATGATCGGCAGGCCCACCAGCCCCATGTAGAACACCAGGGTTTGCGCTGGGGCGACCAGATCGGCCCATGGCAAATCGCTGGAGCCGTCCTTGAGGTGGCCGGTAATGAAACGCACCGACTGCGCGTAATCGCGGTGTGTCAGCGGAATCCCGGCATAGGCCGCGCAACCGCTGGCTGCCGTGATCCCCGGCACGACCTGGAACGGGATGCCATGGGCCGCCAGTTCTTCGATCTCCTCGCCACCACGACCGAAGATGAACGGATCGCCGCCCTTCAATCGCACCACACGCTTGCCTTGCTTGGCCAGATCCACCAATTGCTGGTTGATTTGATCCTGCGGCACCGCGTGATCGGCTCGGCGCTTGCCGACGTAAACCCGCTCGGCGTCGCGACGGCACAGTTCGAGAATCGCCGGTGCCACCAAACGATCGTACAGCACCACGTCAGCTTGCTGCATCAGACGCAATGCCTTGAACGTCAGCAGGTCGGGATCACCTGGCCCTGCACCCACCAGATAGACTTCACCGGTCGCCACTGGCGCCTCACCATCGATTTTCGCCTGGAGCAACCGCTCGGCTTCACCGCCCTGCCCAGCCAGTTGCCGATCGGCAACCGGGCCCTGGAAAACATCTTCCCAGAACGCCCGACGCTGCTGCACATCCGGAAACAGGCCTTTGACCTGATGACGGAATCGCGCAGCCAGCCCGGCCAATTGACCGTAGGTAGAAGGAATCCAGGTTTCGATCTTGGCGCGAATCAAACGTGCCAGCACCGGCGCATCGCCGCCGCTGGACACCGCGATGATCAGCGGAGAACGGTCGACGATCGCCGGGAAGATCACGCTGCACAGGGCTGGCGCGTCCACCACGTTGACCGGCACGCAACGCCGATGGGCATCGGCGGAGACTTGTGCGTTCAGCGTTTCGTCGTCGGTGGCGGCAATGATCAACCCGCAACCGTCCAGATCCGCCTCGGCGTAGCCACGCAACAGGCACTCGCCACCGCTGCCGGCAACCAGTTCGCGCAATTGCGCTTCGATTTCAGGTGCAACCACCCGCAGTAGCGCACCGGCATCGGCCAGCAGGCGGGATTTGCGCAAGGCAATCTCCCCCCCGCCGACGACCAACACACGACTGCCGCGAAGGTTGTGAAACAGCGGCAGATAGTTCATTTAGCCGATGACCTCAAGGCCACCCATGTAGGGCTTGAGGACTTCAGGTACACGGATGGAACCGTCGGCCTGCTGATAGTTCTCGAGCACCGCGACCAGGGTACGGCCCACCGCCAGACCGGAGCCGTTCAGGGTGTGTACCAGTTCCGGCTTGCCGGTTTCCGGGTTGCGGAAACGCGCTTGCATGCGGCGGGCCTGGAAGTCGCCGCAGTTGGAGCACGACGAGATTTCGCGGTACTTGTCCTGGCTCGGGATCCACACTTCCAGGTCGTAGGTCTTGACCGCGCTGAAGCCCATGTCGCCGGTGCACAGCGCCAGGGTGCGGTAAGGCAGTTCCAGCAATTGCAGGACTTTCTCGGCGTTGGCGGTCAGGCCTTCCAGCGCTTCCATGGATTTCGATGGCTCGACGATCTGCACCATTTCAACCTTGTCGAACTGGTGCTGGCGGATCATGCCGCGGGTGTCGCGGCCCGATGCGCCGGCTTCGCTACGGAAGCACGGCGTGTGGGCGACGAACTTGATCGGCAGCAGTTTCGAATCGACGATTTCGCCGGCGACGATGTTGGTCAGCGACACTTCGGCGGTCGGGATCAAGTACAGGTCGGCTTCGCCTTCGCGCGCGATCTTGAACAGGTCTTCTTCGAACTTCGGCAGCTGGCCGGTGCCTTGCAGCGCCGGGGCCTGGACCAGATAAGGCGTGTAGGCCTCTTCGTAGCCGTGCTCGGTGACGTGCAGGTTGATCATGAACTGCGCCAGGGCGCGGTGCAGACGGGCAATCGGGCCGCGCAGCAGGGCGAAACGGGCGCCGGACAGCTTGGCGGCGGTTTCGAAGTCCAGCCAGCCGAACTTCTCGCCCAGGGCGACGTGGTCCTGAACCGGGAAATCGAAGGCAGTCGGGGTGCCCCAGCGGCGCACTTCGACGTTGCCGTCTTCGTCTTCGCCGACCGGCACCGATTCGTGCGGCAGGTTGGGGATACCCAGCAGAATCGAGTCCAGATCGGTCTGGATCGCGTCCAGTTCGACTTTACCCGCGCTCAATTCGCCCGCCATGCGCTCGACGTCCGCCATCAGCGGCGCGATGTCTTCGCCGCGCTGCTTGGCCTGACCGATGGATTTGGAGCGCGCATTACGTTCAGCCTGCAGTGCTTCGGTGCGGGTCTGGACGGTCTTGCGCTGTTCTTCCAGCGCTTCGATGCGCGCAACATCCAGGGTATAGCCACGGGATGCCAGGCGGTCCGCTACGTCCTGAAGGTTGCTACGTAACAGTTTGGAATCGAGCATGTCGGTTTCTCGTTTATCAAAGTTTGGTCAAGGACAGGCCGGCCCAGGTGGCAAGCAGCCCGCCGAATACGCTGAGCGCCGCATAGCCCAGGGCTAGCGGCACTTGCCCACTTTCCAGCAAGCGCACCGTATCCAGTGAAAAGGATGAAAAAGTCGTCAGCCCCCCGAGGAAGCCAACGATCAACCCGGCACGCACCTCGATGGGCACCTCCGGGCGTATCAAAAACAGACCGTATAGAACGCCGATCAGCAAACAGCCCACGATATTAACGGCCAGCGTCGCGGTATAGAAGTGCCGCGGCCAATTCGCGTTGATCCAGTTGCCCGTGGCGAAGCGCAACAACGTGCCGGCCATCCCGCCGACGGAAACCGCAACGATCAAGGGAAGCACTATTTTCTCCGCTGCCTTGGGCTTAAACGGTCGAGTTTCGCCAGGTGATTGAGTTTTTCGCCGATCTTCAACTCCAGGCCACGGGGCACGGGCTGATAGAACGGGATCGGGTCGAGTTCTTCCGGGAAATAGTCTTCGCCAGCGGCATAGGCGTCCGGCTCGTCGTGGGCATAACGGTATTCATCGCCGTAGCCCAATTGTTTCATAAGCTTGGTCGGCGCGTTGCGCAGGTGCAGCGGTACCTCCAGCGAACCGTGCTCGGCGGCGGCGCGCAATGCCGTCTTGAAGCCCATGTACACCGCGTTGCTCTTTGGCGCGCAGGCCAGATAGGTGATCGCCTGAGCTACTGCCAGCTCGCCTTCGGGGCTGCCGAGGCGCTCCTGCACCTCCCAGGCCGCCAGGCACAGGCTGAGGGCGCGGGGATCGGCATTGCCGATATCTTCGCTGGCCATGCGCACCACGCGCCGGGCCAGGTACAAGGGGTCGCAACCGCCGTCGATCATCCGCGCAAACCAGTACAGCGCGCCGTCGGGGTTGGAGCCGCGCACCGACTTATGCAGGGCGGAAATCTGGTCGTAGAACGCTTCGCCGCCCTTGTCGAACCGTCGGCGGGTGTCACCGAGCAGGCTTTGCAGCAGGTCGGTGCCCATCTCGCTGTTGTCTTCGGCCAGATCCGAGGCGTTTTCCAGCAGATTCAGCAGGCGCCGGCCATCGCCATCGGCGGCGGACAGCAGCATCTGGAAGCCTTCGTCGCTGAGGGTCAGGTTGCGCTTGCCAAGCCCACGCTCCTCGGTCAGCGCACGGTGGACCAGCTTGCGCAGAGCCGCTTCGTCGAGGCTCTTGAGCACATAGACCCGAGCCCGCGAGAGCAAAGCGTTGTTCAATTCAAACGAGGGGTTCTCGGTGGTGGCGCCGATGAAAATCAGCGTGCCGTCTTCGACATAGGGCAGGAACGCATCCTGCTGGGACTTGTTGAAACGGTGCACTTCATCGACGAACAGGATGGTGCGCTTGCCGTATTGCCCGGCTTGCTGCCTGGCGATTTCCACCGCCTGACGGATTTCCTTCACGCCGGCGAGCACCGCCGACACCGTTTCGAAGTGCGCATCCGAGACTTCCGCGAGCAATCGCGCCAGCGTGGTCTTGCCCACGCCCGGCGGCCCCCAGAAAATCATCGAATGCAGAGCACCCTGCTCCAGCGCTTCGCGCAAGGGCTTGCCGCGAGCGAGCACGTGTTCCTGACCGACGTACTCGTCCAGATTGGTCGCGCGCAAACGGGCGGCCAGGGGCTGGGCGATGGGAGCGCTGCGAAACAGATCCATGGCTACTTGTGAAACCTCACTGGGCCTGATGCCAATCAACACAATTCCTGTGGGAGCGAGCTCGCTCGCGATGGTCTTCAACGATAACGCTGGCAACCTGACACCCAGCGGCGCGCTCAGATTCATCGCGAGCGAGCTCGCTCCTACAGAGGTCCGGCGTTTTATTCCTGGATGACGTCCGCGCCCTTGGGAATATCGAACTTGAACTTGGACGCAGGGATCGGCTCGTTGGCCTTCACGCCGGTGAACAGGATATTGGTGCGCTGGCCGACACTGTCGATCAGTTGCATATCATTGACCAGACCGTTGCGGAACGACAGGCGCAGGCTGTCGAACAGGGTGTCCTTGGTTTTGGGCTTCAAGGTGAAGTCAATCACGCCGCCGGCTTCCTTGGCACTGATGTCAAAGCTCTGGCTGATCTTGGACACGTCACCGGACAACAGCAAGGCCGGGGTCTGGGTCAGGCGCTGGTCAAGGTTCTTGATGGTGGCCTGTTCCAGGTCCGGGTCCCACAAGGTGACTTTCTTGCCATCGGAGATCATGGTCTGTTCGGCGGGCGCATCGGTGTGCCAATAGAACAGGCCCGGACGCTGCAGGGACATCTCGCCGGCGGTTTCCTGCAATTGGGTGCCCGTGCCATCAAGGGTCAGTTGCGAGAAACGTGCGGTCAGGGTCTGGGATTTTTCCAGCAGTTGGGTCAGGCGCGCCACGTCCTTGTCATCGGCGTTAACCTGGAGCGTGGTCAAGGCCAGTACCGGCAGCAACAGCATGCGGATCAGACGCATGGGAGTCCTCATAACATTCGTGGGAGTGCGGGCGGCGCAAAATGCGCCCCCCTTTCATACTCGGGTCAGTCGCGCACCGGCCCCGGGGCCAGGACTTCACGCGAACCGTTGGTGTTCATGGACGTCACGACCCCGGCCATTTCCATGGCTTCGATCATGCGCGCAGCGCGGTTGTAACCGATCTTCAGCTTGCGCTGAACCGCGGAAATAGAGGCACGACGGCTTTCCAGCACGAACTGGACCGCTTCGTCGTACAGCGCATCGGCCTCGGGATCATCACCGTCGCCGCCACCGCTGCTGCCTTCAAAGCCGCTGCCCGCCTCTTCGACGCCATTGAGGATGTCATCGTTGTATTCCGGCGCACCCCGCAGTTTCCAGGCTTCCACCACACGGTGAACCTCATCGTCGGACACGAAAGCACCGTGAACTCGAATTGGCAGGCTAGTACCCGGCGGCATGTAGAGCATGTCACCATGGCCCAGCAGTTGTTCGGCACCGCCCTGGTCGATGATGGTCCGCGAGTCGATCTTGCTCGAGACCTGGAACGCCATGCGGGTCGGAATGTTGGCCTTGATCAGACCGGTGATCACATCCACCGACGGACGCTGGGTCGCAAGGATCAAGTGGATACCGGCTGCACGAGCCTTTTGCGCGATACGGGCGATCAGTTCTTCAACCTTCTTGCCGACGATCATCATCATGTCGGCGAATTCGTCGACTACGACCACGATGGTCGGCAGTTTCTGCAGCAGTGGCGCTTCGTCGTGGATGCTTTCACGCTTGTACAGCGGATCACTCAACGGCTCGCCGGCGTCCTGGGCTTCCTTGACCTTGGCGTTGAAGCCCGACAGGTTTCGCACACCCATTTTGGCCATCAACTTGTAGCGTCGCTCCATCTCGGCAACGCTCCAGCGCAGGGCGTTGGCGGCGTCCTTCATGTCGGTGACAACCGGGCACAGCAGGTGCGGAATGCCTTCGTAGATCGACAGTTCCAGCATTTTCGGGTCGATCATGATCAGCTTGGCGTCTTCCGGGCCAGACTTGAACAGGATCGACAGGATCATCGCGTTCACACCCACCGACTTACCGGAACCGGTGGTACCGGCGACCAGCAAGTGCGGCATCTTCGCGAGGTCAGTGATGACCGGCTTGCCGCCGATGTCATGACCCAGGGCCAGGGTGACCGGGGATTTGAAGTTGTCGTACTCCGGAGTCGACAACACCTCGGAGAAACGCACGATCTGCCGATCTTCGTTGGGAATCTCGATACCGACCGTGGTCTTGCCCGGAATCACTTCCACCACGCGCACACTGGTCACGGCCAGGGAACGGGCCAGGTCTTTGGCCAGGTTGGAGATTCGGCTGACTTTTACCCCGGCGGCCGGCTGGATTTCGTAACGGGTGATCACCGGGCCCGGGTGGATCGAATCCACTGCGACTTCAACGCCGAATTCCTTGAGCTTGATTTCCAGCAAGTGGCCAACCGCAGCCAGGGATTCAGGCGAGTAATTGAGTTGTTTCTTTTCCGCCGGATCGAGAATCGAAATCGGCGGCAAGGTGCCTTCCACGGCGCTGTCGACGAACAGCGGCGCCTGCTTCTCTTTCTCGACGCGTTTGCTCGGTGCGGCGGGCTTTGGCGGCGCGGGCGCAATCACCGGCGGCACCTGTTTCTCGCGCTCGGACATGTGCTTGCTCAGGGCTTGCTCACGTTCGATCAGGCGTTCCTTGACCTTGGCCTGCTCGCGCTTGTCGGTGACGGTCGGCGCAACCACTTCATCCATACGGTCGTCGACTTCACGCAACTGGGCAACCAGCTGTTTGCGCTCGATACGGGCCGCCCACCAGCGATTGGCGGCGCCCTGGAAAAGCTCGAACAGGTCGAGGGTGATCTTGCCGGTGATGTCCATCACCTTGAACCACGACAGGTCGGTAAACACGGTCAGGCCAAACAGGAACAAGGCAATGAACAACAGCGTGCTGCCCTGGATATTCAGGGCGTTCCTGGCCAGTTCGCCGAGGCTTTCCCCCAGCGCACCGCCGGCACCGGCCGGCAGACCGGTCGCGGCATGAAAATGGATATGGGCCAGCGCAGCCCCCGACAGCACCAGGAATACCAGGCCAATCAGGCGCCAGGAGAACAGCCACCCGCTCCACTGCCACGGTTCGTGACGCTGGCGGAAGATCTGGTACGCCTTGATGGCCAGCAGCAACGGGAAGATGTAGGCGAAGTAACCCAGCACCATGAACAGGATATCGGCGCTGTAGGAGCCCGCTGGCCCGCCGAAGTTCTGCACGTCGTCGATCTTGCTGTTATGACTCCAGCCCGGATCATCCTTGCCATAGGTCAACAAGGCCATCATCAGGAACAGGCACAAGGCACCGATGGCGATCAGCGCACCTTCCTTGAGTCGGTAGTGCAAGTGCTGGCGCCAGAGCGGCACGACGGCTGGTTTAGGTGCTGCGGTGGATTTCTTCAAAACGCTTCTTTTCCTGCGCCAATGGCGCGTCCATCTGGTGAATGTCTATAAAAACCGCGAAAAAACTGCCCAATCCAGGCAGGTAATAAAGTTAACACGTGTAACCGGGACTACTTTTAACACTGCACTCCGGTTTTTATAAACACGGCGCACACTGAATATATGTAACACGCAAGGCATTGTACGGGTTTGTGCGCACGACGCCATGCTTGAGACCCTTGGATGCAGCATAGTCAACAGCACATGACATGCCATTCAATTTGAGCATGCATTCTCTTTGGTGACAAAGGCTTATGAGGTGTTTTTTATGAGCGAAGCGAAGCATTCCCGCCTGATTATCCTGGGCTCCGGCCCTGCCGGTTACAGCGCGGCAGTTTATGCCGCCCGCGCCAACCTCAAGCCGGTCGTCATTACCGGCATCCAGGCAGGTGGCCAGCTCACCACCACCGTCGAAGTGGATAACTGGCCAGGCGACGTTGAAGGCCTGACCGGACCGGTGCTGATGGATCGCATGCAAAAACACGCCGAACGCTTTGCCACCGAGATCGTTTACGACCACATCCATACCGCCAAGTTGCAACAACGACCGTTCGAGCTGATCGGTGACGGCGGCACCTACACCTGCGACGCCTTGATCATTGCCACCGGTGCCTCCGCGCAATACCTGGGCCTGCCGTCGGAAGAAGCGTTCGCCGGCAAAGGAGTTTCGGCGTGCGCGACCTGTGATGGATTTTTCTATCGCAATCAAGTGGTTGCTGTGGTCGGCGGAGGCAACACAGCGGTCGAGGAAGCCTTGTACCTGTCGAACATCGCCAAAGAAGTGCACCTGGTCCATCGGCGCGACAAACTGCGCGCGGAGAAAATCCTCCAGGACAAACTCTTCGAAAGAGCCGCCAACGGCAATGTCCGCCTGCACTGGAACCAAAACCTGGACGAAGTGCTCGGCGATGCCAGCGGCGTGACCGGTGCCCGCCTGCGGGACAGTCACACGGGTGAAACCCGGGAGCTGTCGCTGGCCGGGGTGTTTATCGCCATCGGCCATAAACCCAACACCGACTTGTTCACAGGCCAACTGGAAATGCGCAACGGGTATCTGCTGGTCAAGAGTGGCAGCGAAGGCGATGCCACCGCTACGGCGATTGCAGGTGTGTTTGCCGCCGGTGACGTGGCCGACCACGTTTATCGCCAGGCCGTTACATCTGCCGGTGCCGGTTGCATGGCGGCGCTGGACGCTGAAAAATACCTGGACGACATTCCAACCGTTTGAAGGCAAACTTTATGGCGGGCCAACACCCGCCACTGCCCTCCCCTTCTGCAAGCCCGGATGCCATGCTGACTTGGTTACAACGCAATACCTTGCATTTCCCCCCACTGGAAAAGGCCATGCGTGACCCCAACGGGCTGCTGGCTGCCGGTGGCGATCTGTCCGCCGATCGGCTGATCTCGGCTTATCGCCACGGCTGCTTCCCCTGGTTTTCCGAGGGCCAGCCAATCCTCTGGTGGTCTCCGGATCCGCGTACCGTGCTGTTTCCCGACGAATTGCACGTCTCGCGCAGCCTGAACAAACTGCTACGCCAGCAACGCTATCAAGTGACCTTTGACCAGGACTTCGCCGCCGTCATCCGCGCCTGTGCCGCGCCCCGGGATTACGCCGACGGCACCTGGATCACCGAGGCCATGCAGGACGCCTACATCGAATTGCACAGGCGCGGTCACGCGCACTCGGTGGAAGTGTGGGACGCAGACGAACTGGTGGGCGGGCTCTACGGCCTGGCGATGGGCCAGCTGTTTTTCGGAGAGTCCATGTTCAGCCTCGCGGACAACGCCTCGAAATTCGGCTTTGCCACACTGGTGCGGCATCTGAAAGACTCGGGTTTTGTACTGATCGATTGCCAGATGCCCACCGATCACCTGCACAGTCTCGGAGCCCGCGCGATACCCCGCCATGAGTTTGCCAATTATCTGGCCAGGCATCTGGACCAGCCCAATCGCGCTAGCTGGGTTTGCTGAGCGACTTTTGCGCAGGTGGCTTACACTTATTCAAAAGCATTATCCCGAGGGTTGATCATGACCGAGTTGGCGCGATTGAAGTTCTATGCCACTCAGCCGCACTCTTGCAGTTATCTGCCGGAGGAGCAGGCCACAACCCTGTTCCTCGATCCTAGCCAGCCCATGGATGTGCATGTCTATGCAGACCTGTCGGAGATGGGGTTTCGTCGCAGTGGCGATCATCTCTATCGGCCGCATTGCCAGAACTGCAATGCTTGCGTTCCGGCGCGCATTCCCGTGGGACAGTTCACGCCCAACCGGCAACAAAAACGCATTTTCAAGCGCAACGTGGATTTGCAGGTACGTCCAGCCAAGCCCGGCTTCAACGAAGAATACTTCGACCTTTACCAGCGCTATATCGAACAGCGGCACGCCGATGGCGACATGTACCCGCCGAGTCGCGACCAATTTTCGACATTCCTGGTGCGAGACCTGCCGTTTTCAAGATTTTATGAATTTCGCCTGAATGGCCGGCTGCTGGCCGTCGCCGTCACCGATTTACTGCCGAACGGTCTTTCGGCGGTCTACACCTTCTACGAACCCGCCGAAGAGCGCCGCAGCCTTGGGCGCTATGCGATCCTGTGGCAAATCGCCGAAGCCAGGCGGCTGGGGCTGGATGCGGTCTACCTCGGCTACTGGATCAAAAACTGCAAAAAAATGAACTACAAGACTCAATATCGCCCTATTGAGTTGCTGATTAATCAGCGCTGGGTGGTTCTAAACTAGAGCAGACCCTAAACCCCTTGGCTTAAACCCCATTTTTCGGGCACAATGCACGCCGCTTTTGCCTGGCGCAGTTGCACCGGGCCATTCATTGGACACCGAGGGCTTTACTGCATGTCGAAAGAAGACAGCTTCGAAATGGAAGGCACTGTCGTCGACACCCTGCCCAACACCATGTTTCGTGTGGAGTTGGAAAATGGGCACGTCGTAACCGCGCACATCTCCGGCAAGATGCGCAAGAACTACATCCGTATTCTTACCGGCGACAAAGTGCGCGTAGAGCTGACTCCTTATGACTTGAGCAAAGGGCGCATTACTTACCGCGCTCGATAAGGTAGGAGCGAGCTTGCTCGCGAAAAACCTGAGGGCACCGCGTCAAGTCAGAGTCCCCGCATCATCATTGACGAACATCGCGAGCTAGCTCGCTCCTACAGAGATAGGGCTCACTCGCCAAGCAAGTCAATACAAAACGCCCGGCATATGCCGGGCGTTTTTGTTTGTCTGTAATTTACCTCCCCCCCCTGTAGGAGCGAGCCTGCTCGCGAAAAACCCGAGGGCGCCACGTGAAACCAGACTTCCCGCGTCATCGTTAACGACCATCGCGAGCAGGCTCGCTCCTACAGACAGCGGATATGCCGATCAACAGACAGCAAAAAGGCGCCTTTCGGCGCCTTTTTGTTTTGCTTTGAACGTCAGGCCATCTCGGCCGTGGTCTCGAACTCGAAGGTCAGTTCCCCGTCCTTGATGTCGATGTGTACCACACCGCCATGCTCGGCCAGTTCGCCAAAGAGAATCTCCTCCGCCAGCGGACGCTTGATCTTGTCCTGGATCAGGCGAGCCATTGGGCGAGCCCCCATCGCCGCGTCATAACCACCTTCGGCCAGCCAGTTACGGGCCGCATCGGTGACTTCCAGCAACACTCGCTTGTCTTCCAGTTGCGCCTGAAGCTCGGTAAGGAACTTGTCCACCACGCTCTTGATAACCTCATGACTGAGGCGACCAAACTGGATGATGGTGTCCAGACGGTTGCGGAATTCCGGCGTGAAGCTCTTCTTGATCACTTCCATCGCATCAGATGAGTGATCCTGATAGGTGAAACCGATCGAAGCGCGGGCTGCAGTCTCGGCACCGGCGTTGGTCGTCATGATGACGATCACGTTACGGAAATCCGCTTTGCGCCCGTTGTTATCGGTCAACGTACCGTGGTCCATGACCTGCAACAGCAGGTTGAAGACTTCCGGATGCGCCTTCTCGATTTCATCGAGCAACAACACGCAGTGTGGCTGCTTGGTAATCGCTTCGGTGAGCAGACCGCCCTGATCGAACCCGACATAACCAGGAGGCGCACCGATCAGACGCGATACGGTGTGACGCTCCATGTACTCGGACATGTCGAAACGAATCAGCTCGACACCCAAGGCCTTGGCCAACTGACGCGCCGCTTCGGTTTTACCGACACCGGTAGGCCCTGCGAACAGGAACGAACCGACAGGCTTGTCAGGGGACTTGAGGCCGGCACGGGACAACTTGATCGCGGTTGCCAACGAATCGATCGCGGCGTCCTGACCGAACACGGTCAGCTTCAGGTCACGTTCGAGGTTACGCAGCAGCTCCTTGTCGGAACTGGTGACGTGTTTTGGCGGAATGCGCGCGATTTTCGCGACAATGTCCTCGACTTGCGGCACTTCGATGCGCTTCACACGCTTCTCGACCGGTTGCAGGCGCTGATAAGCACCCGCTTCGTCGATGACATCAATGGCCTTGTCCGGCATATGACGGTCGTTGATGTAACGCGAGGCCAGTTCGGCAGCGGCGCGCAGGGCCTCATCACTGTATTCGATATTGTGATGGCTTTCGAAACGTCCCTTCAGGCCGCGCAGAATGCCAATGGTATCTTCCACCGAAGGCTCCGACACATCGACCTTCTGGAAGCGCCGGGCCAAGGCACGGTCCTTCTCGAAAATGCCGCGGAATTCCTGGAAGGTGGTTGATCCAATGCAACGGATATCACCCGAGGACAGCAGCGGCTTGAGCAGGTTCGAGGCATCCATGACGCCACCGGACGCGGCACCCGCACCAATGATGGTGTGGATCTCGTCGATGAACAGGATCGCCTGCGGACGTTTTTTCAGCTCATTGAGCAACGCCTTGAAGCGTTTCTCGAAATCGCCACGGTATTTGGTCCCGGCCAGCAACGCGCCGAGATCAAGAGAGTAAACCACGCTATTGGCCAACAGGTCCGGCACCTGGTCGTCGACAATGCGCTTGGCCAGACCTTCGGCAATCGCGGTTTTACCCACGCCCGCCTCGCCCACCAGCAGCGGATTGTTTTTGCGCCGACGCGCCAGGATCTGCGCAACGCGCTCGACTTCCAGCTCACGCCCCACCAGCGGATCGATGCGACCCTGGCGCGCGAGTTCGTTGAGGTTGCTGGCATAAGCATCCAGAGGATTGCCTGAGGAAGAAGACTCACCGCCCTCGTCGTCCTGCATATCTTGCTCACCTTCAGAGTGATCGCCATGCCCCGGCACTTTGGAAATGCCATGGGCGATGTAGTTGACGACATCTATACGGGCAACGCTCTGCTGTTTCAGCAGGAACACTGCCTGACTCTCTTGCTCACTGAAGATCGCGACCAGCACGTTGGCGCCAGTCACTTCGCGCTTGCCCGAGCTCTGTACGTGAAACACAGCACGTTGCAGTACACGCTGGAAGCCCAGGGTTGGCTGGGTTTCACGATCCTCGTCATGAACAGGGATCAATGGCGTGGTGGAGTCGATGAACTCCTGCAGGTCATGCTTGAGTTTGTCGAGGTTTGCGCCGCACGCACGCAGAACGGTGGCGGCAGCCTCATTGTCCAATAGGGCCAGCAAGAGGTGCTCGACGGTCATGAACTCATGACGCTTCGAACGAGCTTCCTTGAAGGCAAGATTGAGGGTGACTTCGAGCTCGCGGTTTAACATAGCTTCACCTCATACCCAAGTGGTCGGCGATTAACCGTCCTTCTCGATTTCACAGAGTAGCGGATGCTGGCTTTCCCTGGCGTACTGGTTGACCTGCATGGCCTTGGTCTCGGCGATGTCGCGGGTAAACACTCCACATACTGCCCGTCCTTCCGTGTGGACGGCCAGCATGACCTTGGTCGCCAGCTCGCGATTCAGGTTAAAAAACACCTCGAGCACTTCGACGACGAAATCCATCGGTGTGTAGTCATCATTGAACAAAACCACCTTGTACATCGGCGGCGCCTGTAGTGCAGGCTTTGCCTCCTGAACAGCAATGCCTGTGGAATCGTCGTCGTGTAAATCAGGGTGATCCTGATTGAATGTTAGTCGAATCTGGCTGATTGCATGCATGGAAAGAAAGGTTCGTCAGTGGTTCAAATACAGTGGTGGGGGCGGCTATCAGCGTTTTCAACTCCGACTGCCTGGTCAGCTTGACTATCGGCAAAACGGTGTTACAACCAATAGAGCCCACAGTGGGTAAAAAAGGTCCGCGGAGTCAATCTTATTTACAGATTCGACTGCGGATGTACTGGATGATACTCCAGTGATGGAGTCTGTTGCAGAGGGAGTTGGGTATGTCAGGCGGCAAGGTCAGCGGCAAGGTCAAATGGTTCAACAATGCCAAGGGTTACGGTTTCATCATTGAGGACGGCAAGACAGAAGACCTGTTTGCCCACTACTCCGCCATCCAGATGGAAGGTTATAAAACCCTGAAAGCCGGGCAAGCTGTCGCATTCGACATCATCCAGGGCCCCAAAGGCTTACACGCGGTCAACATCGGCAACCCGGTGGACGCTTCACAAGCGGCGCCATCCGCCCAGCAACAGACCGCTACAGTGTAAGTCCGCACCGTCATTGCGCCATAAAAAAACCGCCTGACTCATCTACTTGAATCAGGCGATTTTTGTGTGCCTGCGTTTTCTTACATGTGCGAGATCAGCGCATCACCGAAGCCGGAAGACGACACCAGTTTCGCGCCTTCCATCAGACGCTCGAAGTCATAGGTCACGGTCTTGGCGGAAATCGCGCCGTTGGTGCCCTTGATGATCAGGTCGGCCGCTTCGGTCCAGCCCATGTGGCGCAGCATCATTTCAGCCGACAGGATCAACGAACCCGGATTGACCTGGTCCTTGCCTGCGTACTTCGGTGCCGTACCGTGGGTGGCTTCGAACATGGCCACGGTGTCGGACAGGTTGGCGCCGGGTGCAATACCGATACCACCCACTTCCGCCGCCAGAGCGTCGGAGAGGTAGTCGCCGTTCAGGTTCAGGGTTGCGATCACATCGTACTCGGCCGGGCGCAGCAGGATCTGCTGGAGCATGGCGTCGGCGATGGCATCCTTGACGACAACGTTCTTGCCGGATTTCGGGTTCTTGAACTGCATCCACGGACCACCGTCGAGCAGGGTCGCGCCGAACTCTTCAGCTGCCACTTCGTAGGCCCATTCCTTGAAGGCACCTTCGGTGAACTTCATGATGTTGCCTTTGTGCACGATGGTCAGCGAATCGCGATCGTTGTCGACCACATATTGCAGGGCCTTGCGCGCCAGACGCTTGGTGCCTTGCAGGGACACCGGCTTGACGCCGATACCGCAGTTCTCGTCAAAACGGATCTTGGTAACGCCCATTTCTTCTTTCAGGAACTTGATGACCTTGGTGGCTTCCGGCGTACCGGCCTTCCACTCGATGCCCGCATAGATGTCTTCGGAGTTCTCGCGGAAGATGGTCATGTCGACATCGCCTGGCTTCTTGACCGGGCTAGGCACGCCTTCAAACCAGCGCACCGGGCGCAGGCAGACGTACAGGTCGAGCTGCTGACGCAGGGCCACGTTCAGGGAACGGATGCCACCACCGACCGGAGTGGTCAGCGGGCCCTTGATGGAAACCACGTAATCCTTGACCGCATCCAGGGTTTCCTGAGGCAGCCAGGTGTCCTGATCGTAAACCTGAGTCGCTTTCTCCCCGGCGTACACTTCCATCCAGGAAATCTTGCGCTCGCCACCGTAGGCCTTCTTAACAGCAGCATCGACAACCTTGATCATGACCGGGCTGATGTCGACACCAATGCCGTCACCTTCGATGAAGGGGATGATCGGGTTATTAGGAACATTGAGAGAATGGTCTGCATTGACGGTGATTTTGTCGCCGACGGCTGGAACCTGAATCTTCTTGTAACCCATGCTGAACTCCATTGATTGGATTGAACATCTGGCTTGGTTCGAGCGTAACCCAGTTGAATCGGCGCGCAAACCCTATGTTCCATCGATCTGGCGCAAAGCCTTGCAACTCGCGCGCTACAAGCCTGAAATCAAAGGGAAAAGCGCCAAACTCAAGCACGACGAATGACCATACGCCCTGCTCGCCCCTGCGACCTTTAGACCAATGGACGACATTCGTTGCATATGAACCATCGGCAGATTGCCAGCTACCTATGTATAATGCCGCCCGCTGACCACAGGGTCACGACGGCTGAAGTGCTCTACGATGAGACTTTCCGCCTGGCAGTCCGGCCTGTTATCGCAGTCCGGCTACTTGACGCCCTACTGATGCACCCAACATCACAGCAACGAAACCTCGATATTCGGCTCATGGATGACTTTGAACGAACGCGCTTACCCGGCGCCCTCGAGTTTCTGCGCACGCTTTAGCAAAGAAGAGAGAGTTAATCCGAATATGCCCACCCGCTCGAAGATCATCTATACCTTCACCGACGAAGCTCCTGCCCTCGCCACCTATTCACTGTTGCCTATCGTAGAGGCGTTCACCGCCTCGGCTGATATCGCCGTTGAAACCCGCGATATCTCTCTTGCAGGGCGCATCCTGGCCAGCTTCCCCGAGCAACTGGGTGACAAAGCCGTAGCCGACCACCTCGCCGAACTGGGCGCCCTGGCCGTTACGCCTGAAGCCAACATCATCAAATTGCCGAACATCAGTGCCTCGGTTCCGCAACTGCAAGCCGCGATCAAAGAGCTGCAGGCCCAGGGCTACGCACTGCCGGACTACCCGGAAACCGTGACCTGCGACGCCGACAAGGAAGCCAAGGCGCGTTACGACAAGATCAAGGGCAGCGCCGTGAACCCGGTCCTGCGCGAAGGCAACTCCGACCGCCGCGCGCCGTTGTCGGTCAAGAACTACGCACGCAAGCACCCGCACAAAATGGGCGCCTGGGCCAAGGACTCCAAGTCCCACATCGCGCACATGAGCAACGGCGATTTCTACGGCAGCGAAAAAGCCGCCCTGATCGACGCCGCTGACACCGTGAAAATCGAGCTGATCGCCCAAGACGGTACCGCTACCGTCCTGAAAGAAAAGACCAGCGTACAAGCCGGTGAGATCCTCGATTGCGCGGTACTGAGCAAAAACGCCCTGCGCAACTTCATCGCGGCTGAAATCGAAGACGCCAAGGCACAAGGCGTGCTGCTGTCGGTTCACTTGAAAGCCACCATGATGAAGGTCTCCGACCCGATCATGTTCGGCCAGATCGTTGCCGAGTTCTATAAAGACGCACTGGCCAAGCACGCTGACGTGCTGGCACAGATCGGCTTCAACCTGAACAACGGCATCGGCGACCTGTACGCTCGTATCAAGGCATTGCCTGCCGAGCAGCAAGCGCAGATCGAAGCTGACATCCAGGCGGTCTACGCCGTTCGCCCTTCCCTGGCGATGGTCAACTCCGACAAAGGCATCACCAACCTGCACGTGCCGAGCGACGTGATCGTCGACGCCTCGATGCCGGCCATGATCCGTGACTCCGGCAAGATGTGGGGCACCGACGGCCAGTTGCACGACACCAAAGCCGTGATCCCGGACCGTTGCTACGCCACCATTTACCAGGCTGTAATCGAAGATTGCAAAGCCAACGGTGCGTTCGATCCGACCACCATGGGCAGCGTGCCGAACGTTGGCCTGATGGCCAAGAAAGCCGAAGAGTACGGCTCTCACGACAAGACTTTCCAGATCAAGGCTGACGGCGTTGTTCGCGTCACCGACAGCAAGGGCAACCTGCTGATGGAACAGGCTGTTGAAGCCGGCGACATCTTCCGCATGTGCCAGACCAAAGACGCGCCGATCCAGGACTGGGTCAAACTGGCCGTCAATCGTGCTCGCGCCAGCAGCACCCCGGCGATCTTCTGGCTGGACCCGATGCGCGCCCACGACGGCGTAGTGATCGAGAAAGTTCAGGCTTACCTGAAGGATCACGACACTGCCGGCCTGGACATCCAGATCATGGCCCCGGTCGACGCGATGAAGTACACCCTGCAGCGCACCCGCGCAGGCAAAGACACCATCTCGGTAACGGGCAACGTACTGCGCGACTACCTGACCGACCTGTTCCCGATCATGGAACTGGGCACCAGCGCCAAGATGCTGTCGATCGTGCCGCTGATGAACGGCGGTGGCCTCTTCGAAACCGGCGCCGGCGGTTCGGCTCCGAAGCACGTTCAGCAACTGCTGGAAGAAAACTTCCTGCGCTGGGATTCGCTGGGTGAATTCCTGGCCCTGGCCGCGTCCCTGGAACACCTGGGCGTGACCTACAACAACCCCAAGGCGCTGGTTCTGGCCAAGACCCTGGACCAGGCCACTGGCCAGTTCCTGGACAACAACAAGTCGCCATCGCGCAAAGTCGGCAACATCGACAACCGCGGCAGCCACTTCTACCTGGCGCTGTACTGGGCTCAAGCCCTGGCTGCCCAGACCGAAGACACTGCACTGCAAGCGCAGTTCGCGACCCTGGCCAAGACCCTGACCGAGAACGAGGCGACCATCGTTGCCGAACTCAACGCCGTTCAGGGCAAGCCGGTGGATATTGGCGGTTACTACCACGCCGACGCCGAGCTGATCAGCAAGGCCATGCGCCCAAGCGCAACCTTCAACGCGGCTGTCGCTGCGCTGGTTTAAGGTTGTAAGGGAACATCACAAACCCCGGCCAAGTGCCGGGGTTTGTGCTTTCCGAACCTCACACAATACCGAATAAACACACAACCCCTGTGGGAGCGAGCTTGCTCGCGATAGCGGTATATCATCCAACACCTCTGGTGACTGACTCGCCGCCATCGCGAGCAAGCTCGCTCCCACAGGGATAGTGTTTCAACATTCAAAACTGAGGAAGTTTTATGGACTGGCAACCCCACATCACCGTCGCCACCATCATCGAAGACAACGGCCGCTTCCTGATGGTCGAAGAACTCAAACACGGACGAACGGTGCTAAACCAGCCCGCCGGCCATCTGGATCCGAACGAAACCCTGACCGAAGCCGCCGTGCGCGAAACCCTCGAGGAAACCGGCTGGGACGTCGAACCGACCAGCGTACTGGGCATTTACCTCTACACCGCCCCGAGCAATGGCGTGACCTACCAGCGGGTCTGCTTCATCGCCAAACCACTGAAACACCACGCGGATTATCAACTGGATGACGGCATCGTCGGCGCCAAGTGGTTGACCCGTGAGGAATTAATCGAGCAGCGCGACAACTGGCGCAGCGAGCTGATCATCCGCTGCATCGACGACTATCTGGCAGGCCAACACTTCGGCCTCGAATTGATCCGTCCTTCTCTTTAGCCTTGCGAGCCTGAGCCTGCTAGAATCGCGTCCTTTTTCAAGACACTCATTGAATCCCTATGCGTGATCCAGCCCCTTCTGACACACAAAAGAAGCGCGTCATTGTCGGCATGTCCGGCGGCGTGGACTCTTCCGTTTCCGCCCTCCTGCTGATCGAGCAGGGTTATGAGGTGGAAGGCCTGTTCATGAAGAACTGGGAAGAAGACGATGGAACGGAATACTGCACCGCCATGGATGACCTGGCGGACGCCCAAGCCGTGTGCGACAAGATTGGCATCAAGCTGCACACCGCCAACTTCGCCACCGAGTACTGGGACAACGTGTTCGAGCATTTCCTGGCCGAATACAAGGCCGGACGCACGCCGAACCCGGACATCCTGTGCAACCGCGAAATCAAGTTCAAGGCGTTCCTCGACTACGCCATGATGCTTGGCGCCGACCTGATCGCCACCGGCCACTACGTGCGTCGTCGCGACATCGATGGTCGCACCGAACTGCTCAAGGGCCTGGACCCGAACAAGGACCAGAGCTACTTCCTGCACGCCGTCGGTGGCAAACAGATCGCCAAGACCCTGTTCCCGGTCGGCGAGCTGGAAAAACCGCAAGTGCGCGCCATTGCCGAGAAGTACGAGCTGGCGACCGCGAAGAAAAAGGATTCCACCGGGATCTGCTTTATCGGCGAACGCCGCTTCAGCGACTTCCTCAAGCAATACCTGCCGGCCCAGCCAGGCGAGATCAAGACCACCGAAGGCGAAGTCATCGGCCGTCACCACGGCCTGATGTACCACACCATCGGCCAGCGTCAGGGACTGGGCATCGGCGGCCTGAAAGACGCCGGCGACGAACCGTGGTATGTGCTGATCAAAGACCTGGAACACAACGAACTGATCGTTGGCCAGGGCAATGATCACCCTTACTTGTTCTCCCGTGCCCTGCTCGCCTCGGACATCTATTGGGTCAACCCGATCGATTTGACCGAGCCGCGCAAACTGACCGCCAAGGTGCGTTATCGCCAGAGCGACCAGCCCTGCACCCTGGAAAAAACCGCCACCGGTTATCGCGCGACTTTCGATGATCCGCAACGCGCAGTCACTCCGGGCCAGTCCGTGGTGTTCTATGACGGTGAAATCTGCCTCGGCGGCGGCGTGATTGAAGTAGCCGAGCCGTGGACGAGCAAGGGCCAGGCCCTATGAACCCGATTCAGGAGCAACTGACGGCACTGGGCGGGGTGTTTCTCGCCGCGGTGCTGGTGGACAGGATCGCCAAGACCGGCCAGACCAATGAAGCCGGCCTGAGCTGCATGCTCGGCAGCCTGCTGATCCGCGACCCCAAGGACACGCTGGAAGTCTATGGCGGCGACGACATCAACCTGCGCGAAGGCTACCGCGCGTTGATCGGCGCCCTCGAACGCGACCCAAGTGCCCTGCAGCGCGAGCCACTGCGTTATGCCCTGGCCATGCTCGGCCTTGAGCGTCAACTGGCCAAACGCAGTGACATGCTCGACGTGATCGGCAAACGCCTGCCGCAGATTCAGTCCCAGGTCGAACACTTCGGCCCGGCCCACGAAAACGTGATCGCCGCCTGCGGCGCGCTGTATCAGGACACCCTGAGCACACTGCGCCAGCGCATTCAGGTGCACGGCGACATGCGCAACCTGCAACAACCGAGCAACGCCTCGAAAATTCGCGCCCTGCTGCTGGCCGGTATTCGCTCAGCACGCCTGTGGCGGCAGTTGGGCGGTCATCGCTGGCAACTGGTGATCAGCCGCCGCAAATTGCTCAAAGAGCTTTACCCCTTGATGCGTAACGAATAACCCGCATCAACAGAACCGAACTCAGCAATACGCGTAATACGCCGGTCAGTTGGCGACGGACCGGCGGATTTTTTCATGTATGATACGCGCCCCATTTCGTTGCCCGACTGTCCGAGAACACCCCATGCAGCTTTCTTCGCTCACTGCGGTTTCCCCTGTTGACGGCCGCTACGCCGGCAAAACCCAGGCCCTGCGCCCAATTTTCAGCGAGTACGGCCTGATCCGTGCCCGCGTTCTGGTTGAAGTGCGCTGGCTCCAGCGCCTGGCCGCTCACCCTGCCATCAGTGAAGTGCCGGCGTTCTCCGCCGAAGCCAACGCTGTGCTCAACACCCTGGCGGAAAACTTCTCTCTGGAGCACGCCGAGCGCGTCAAAGAGATCGAGCGCACCACCAACCATGACGTCAAGGCCATCGAGTACCTGCTCAAAGAGCAAGCGGCCAAGCTGCCGGAGCTGGCCAAGGTCAGTGAATTCATCCACTTTGCCTGCACCAGCGAGGACATCAACAACCTGTCCCACGCCCTGATGCTGCGCGAAGGCCGTGATGACGTGATGCTGCCACTGATGCGCCAGACTGCCAACGCCATCCGCGAACTGGCCATCCGTTTCGCCGACGTGCCGATGCTGTCGCGCACCCACGGTCAGCCGGCCTCGCCGACCACCCTGGGCAAAGAGCTGGCGAACGTGGTTTACCGCCTGGAGCGCCAGATCGCTCAAGTCGCTGCCGTTCCGCTGCTGGGCAAGATCAACGGCGCTGTCGGCAACTACAACGCCCACCTGTCGGCCTACCCTGAGATCGACTGGGAAGCCAACGCCCGCGCCTTCATCGAAGACGAGCTGGGCCTGGGCTTCAACCCGTACACCACGCAGATCGAACCCCACGACTACATTGCCGAGCTGTTCGACGCAATCGCCCGCTTCAACACCATCCTGATCGACTTCGACCGCGACATCTGGGGCTACATCTCCCTGGGTTATTTCAAACAGCGCACCATCGCTGGCGAAATCGGTTCGTCGACCATGCCGCACAAGGTCAACCCGATCGACTTCGAAAACTCCGAAGGCAACCTGGGTATCGCCAACGCACTGTTCCAGCACTTGGCGAGCAAACTGCCGATCTCCCGCTGGCAGCGCGACCTGACCGACTCCACCGTACTGCGCAACCTCGGTGTCGGCTTCGCCCACAGCGTGATCGCGTACGAAGCCAGCCTCAAGGGCATCAGCAAGCTTGAGCTCAACGAGCAGAAGATTGCCGCCGACCTGGACGCCTGCTGGGAAGTACTGGCCGAGCCGATCCAGACCGTGATGCGTCGCTACAACATCGAAAACCCGTACGAAAAGCTGAAAGAACTGACCCGCGGCAAGGGCATCAGCCCAGAAGCGCTGCAGACTTTCATCGACGGCCTGGACATGCCAGCCGCCGCCAAGGCCGAGCTGAAATTGCTCACCCCGGCGAACTACATCGGCAACGCTGTAGAACAAGCCAAACGCATCTGATCGACCGCTAGACCCCTTATAAGACGCCCGGCCGCGCCGGGCGTTTTTATTCCCGTCTGAAAAGTGCATTTTTTCAATAGGTTACACATGAATCCTGATATTCCTCTTCAACTTCTGGGCGGCATCACGGCACGGGAATTCCTGCGCGACTACTGGCAGAAAAAACCGCTGCTGATCCGTCAGGCCATCCCTGATTTCGAAAGCCCGATCGACGCCGACGAACTGGCCGGCCTGGCGCTGGAAGAAGAAGTCGAATCGCGACTGATCATCGAGAATGGCGAGCGCCCGTGGGAACTGCGTCGCGGCCCGTTCGCCGAAGATGAATTCAGCAAGCTGCCTGAAACTGACTGGACCCTGCTGGTTCAAGCCGTGGATCAGTTCGTCCCGGAAGTCAGCGAACTGCTGGAAAATTTCCGCTTTCTGCCGAGCTGGCGCATCGACGACGTGATGATCAGCTACGCCGCACCAGGTGGCAGCGTTGGTCCGCACTTCGACAACTACGACGTGTTCCTGCTGCAAGGCCACGGCAAGCGCAACTGGAAGATCGGCCAGATGTGCAACACCGAGAGCCCGATGCTGGCCCACGCCGACCTGCGCATCCTCTCCGAATTCGAAGCCACCGATGAATGGGTACTGGAACCGGGCGACATGCTCTACCTGCCACCGCGCCTGGCCCATTGCGGCGTTGCCGTTGATGAATGCATGACCTACTCGGTCGGCTTCCGTGCACCGAGCGCCGCTGAAGTGCTGACCCACTTCACCGACTTCCTTAGCCAGTTCCTGTCGGACGAAGAACGCTACACCGACGCCGACGCCTTGCCGACCGCCGATCCTCACCAGATCCAGCGAGACGCACTCGACCGCCTCAAAGGCCTGCTGGCCGAGCATATGAGCGACGAGCGCTTGCTGCTGACCTGGTTCGGCCAGTTCATGACCGAGCCACGCTACCCGGAACTGGTGGTGGGCCCGGAAGACGTCGAAGAAGAGGACTTCATGTCCGCCCTGGAACAAGGCGCAATCCTGATTCGCAACCCGAGCGCACGCCTGGCGTGGTCTGAAGTCGATGACGACCTGCTGCTGTTCGCCAGCGGCCAGAGCCGTTACCTGCCGGGCAAACTGCGCGAATTGTTGAAGATGATCTGCGCCGCAGACGCGCTGCACGCCGACAACCTTGGCGA
This sequence comes from Pseudomonas sp. EU05-FHT14B02, assembly GCF_058791055.1. Lineage (NCBI taxonomy): Bacteria > Pseudomonadati > Pseudomonadota > Gammaproteobacteria > Pseudomonadales > Pseudomonadaceae > Pseudomonas > Pseudomonas sp. EU05-FHT14B02. Next base: position 97,301 of record NZ_JBYTDD010000019.1, read on the forward strand.
TTGGCTGAGCGACGAAGACGGTCGCGGACTGCTGTGCGAACTGGTCAAGCAAGGAAGCCTGGGGTTTGCCGATGAATAAGATTCACGTACGTGTCGCAGACTGGCAGAAGGACAACGCCGAGATCCGGCGCATTCGTGAGACGGTGTTCGTCGCCGAGCAATCTGTTCCGCCCGAGCTGGAATGGGATGCCGATGATCTAACGGCCGTGCATTTCCTCGCCCTCGAAGGCGACTTCCCGATTGGCACCGCCCGCCTGTTGCCTGACGGTCACGTCGGCCGGGTGTCGGTACTCAAGGACTGGCGCGGCCTGAAAGTCGGCGATGCGCTGATGCAAGCAGTGATTGGCGAAGCCGAAGAGCGCGGGCTGAAGCAGCAGATGCTCAGCGCCCAGGTACAAGCCACGGCGTTCTATGAGCGGCTGGGCTTTCACATGGTCAGTGAGGAGTTCCTGGAAGCCGGGATTCCGCATGTGGACATGGTTCGCCATTCGGCATAACGCGATGGCGACCTGAAGAACACCACAAAACGCCCCGCTATCTTCGGATACCGGGGCGTTTTGCTGTCTACGATTCAACTTACCCCACCCCGGGCCGACAAACTGTAGGAGCGAGCCTGCTCGCGATGGTCTTGAGAACGCCGCGGGGGCGTCAGACTTCCAGCATTATCGTTCACGCCCATCGCGAGCAAGCTCGCTCCTACAAACCCCGGGCCGACAACGTGGCAATATCAAGCCTTTAGAACGCGGAGATAACGGACATGTCCCTACGCACCCTGCTCACCACCCTACTGCTCGGCTGCAGTTTTTCGGTGCTGGCTGCCACAGAAATCATCCCCCTCAAATACCACACCAGTGCCGACCTGCTGCCGGTGGCGCAGGATTTCGTCGGCAAGGACGGACAGGTCAGCGCCTATGGCAATCAATTGATCGTCAACGCCGATCAACGCAAGATCGACGAACTTAAAGCCCTTCTTTCCCAACTCGACACCGCACCCAAGCGCCTGCTGATCACCGTCGACACCAGCGACAACAACTTCCAGGCTGATCAGGGTCATTCGGTGAACGGCGCCAAGCCTAGCCAGACCCGCATCATCAACTACAGCACCGACAGTCGTGACGGCGGCATTCAGCAGGTGCAGGCCAGCGAAGGCACGCCGGCGCTGATCCAGGTCGGCCAGAGCGTGCCGCTGACCAGTTCGCAGACCGACTCCTACGGCGACCTGCGCAGCCAGACCGAATACCGCAACGTCACCCAGGGCTTCTATGTCACCGCAAACGTCACCGGCGACATCGTCCACCTGTCGATCAGTACCAACCGTGACCGCATGAGTCAGGAACGTCCCGATGTAGTGAACGTGCAAAGCACCAACACAACCGTCACCGGCCACCTCGGCGAGTGGATCCTGCTGGCCGGGGTCAACGGCCAGACCCAGGCCGACAAACAGGGCCTGACCCGCAGCTACTCGACCCAGAGCCGCAACGACATGACTTTGCGGGTGAAAGTCGACACCTTGGACTAAAGCACCAAAAACTGACTGACGAGTCGTATTAGACCAAAGATGTAGTGCCTGAAAAAAAGCACTACAAAACGTTTGACGAGCCAAAAAAGCGAAGGCATGATGGCCTCGCTCCCGCTAATCAGAGGCCCTGGCAAGGGCCTTCGAGGCGATGTTCGCACCTACCCCGCGAACCGCTTCGTGTCTGTACCGCCCACAAGGTGTGTTTGACGAGGTTGTCGACTGGAACGAAGTTGTCCCGAGGGACGGAAGCGTAATAGGTAACCCGGCACCACACTGATGTTCGCACCAAGGCCCACGACGCCCGAATGCGCCCGCAGTTCGCCTTTACCTGCTCACTTCCCCTCGAGCCGATCGTTCATCCCGTCGCCCTCCCCGCCGAATCCGACTTGACCGCTTAAGCTTCTGGTCAGCGAGCGCAGGAATTTTCCACCGCAGAACAACTTTTCATAAAGACGCGACGAGGTTTATCTCCCATGGCACTGACACGCGAACAGCAAATTGCAGCCCTCGAAAAAGACTGGGCTGAAAACCCGCGCTGGAAAGGCGTGACACGCACTTACTCCGCTGCTGACGTCGTCCGCCTGCGTGGCTCGGTTCAACCTGAGCACACCTTTGCAAAAATGGGCGCCGAGAAGCTGTGGAACCTGGTGACCCAGGGTGCCAAGCCAGCCTTCCGTCCTGAGAAAGATTTCGTCAACTGCATGGGCGCCCTGACCGGCGGCCAGGCCGTGCAACAAGTCAAGGCCGGCATCCAGGCGATCTACCTGTCTGGCTGGCAAGTGGCTGCGGACAACAACTCCGCCGAATCGATGTACCCGGACCAGTCGCTGTACCCGGTGGACTCGGTTCCAACCGTGGTCAAGCGCATCAACAACTCGTTCCGTCGTGCCGACCAGATCCAGTGGAAAGCCGGCAAGAACCCGGGCGACGACGGCTACATCGACTACTTCGCGCCAATCGTGGCTGACGCCGAAGCCGGTTTCGGTGGCGTACTGAACGCTTACGAGCTGATGAAGAGCATGATCGAAGCAGGTGCCGCCGGCGTTCACTTCGAAGACCAGCTGGCTTCCGTGAAGAAATGCGGCCACATGGGCGGCAAGGTACTGGTTCCTACCCAGGAAGCCGTACAGAAGCTGACCGCTGCCCGCCTGGCTGCTGACGTTGCCGGTACTCCGACCATCATCCTGGCCCGTACCGACGCTAACGCCGCTGACCTGCTGACGTCCGACTGCGACCCGTACGACCAGCCATTCGTGACTGGCGAACGTACCCAGGAAGGTTTCTACAAAGTGCGCGCCGGCCTGGATCAAGCCATCGCCCGTGGCCTGGCCTACGCTCCGTACGCCGATCTGATCTGGTGCGAAACCGCCAAGCCGGATCTGGACGAGGCTCGTCGCTTCGCTGAAGCGATCAAGAAGGAATACCCGGACCAACTGCTGTCGTACAACTGCTCGCCTTCCTTCAACTGGAAGAAAAACCTGGACGACGCGACCATCGCCAAGTTCCAGCGCGAACTGTCCGCCATGGGTTACAAGCACCAGTTCATCACCCTGGCCGGCATTCACAACATGTGGCACAGCATGTTCAACCTGGCGCACGACTACGCCCGCAACGACATGACTGCCTACGTGAAGCTGCAAGAGCAAGAGTTCGCTGACGCTTCCAAGGGCTACACCTTCGTGGCGCACCAGCAGGAAGTGGGCACCGGCTACTTCGACGACATGACCACCGTGATCCAGGGTGGCTCGTCCTCGGTAACCGCACTGACCGGTTCGACTGAAGAAGAACAGTTCCACTGATCGGCTTCGCCTGAAACATCAGCCGTTGCGGGCCGAATAGAAAGCTAACCGCAGCGCTGCACCTCTGACGCCCCGACTGGTTCGGGGCGTTTTTTTGCCTGCGATTCAATGAGCCCCCCCCCTCTGTAGGACCGAGCCTGCTCGCGATGAACCTGAGGACGCCGTGGGGTTTCAGGCCCCCAGCGTCATCGTTGACCACCATCGCGAGCAGGCTCGCTCCTACAGGGGATGGTGGTGACCTGGAAAAACATTGATCCAGAGCGCTACGACTGTCAGAAAAATCCGCTAAAACGCTCTCCGCCGCTACTTGCTGTAACGCCCATATAAGACAACTTCCCGAGTATCCGAAGGATAAGCAGTTTAAAAACCAAGCCAAATAACATTGATTATCATTTAGCGCCAACTATGTTCGTTACATTCCCTACAAAACATAATTGACGAAATGCCGGCTAATGCCCAAGGTGCAAGGCCTGCGGGGCTTTTGAAGCGCGCTATGTCCTTATTCCTATAAATAATTTCGCTATAGGAATTTTACTTGCCGGGTGTTTAGCCATAAAATCAGCGGGATTGATTGCTGCGACATATCGTCACTGCTTTTGTTTCTTTTCAAGCTCAGAGACCCTTGCTCTCTGTTAAGGATTACCAGCATGCCCGAAGCGACAGGACTCATGGCCCACAACTGGGGCTTTGCCATTTTCCTTCTAGGCGTCGTCGGCCTCTGTGCCTTCATGCTGGGCGTCTCCAGCCTCCTTGGGTCAAAAGCCTGGGGCCGCAGCAAAAACGAACCGTTCGAGTCCGGCATGCTACCTACAGGTGGCGCCCGCTTGCGGCTCTCAGCCAAATTCTATCTGGTCGCGATGTTGTTCGTGATCTTCGATATCGAAGCCCTCTTTCTCTTTGCATGGTCTGTGTCCGTCCGCGAAAGCGGCTGGACCGGATTCGTCGAAGCTCTCGTTTTCATAGCAATTCTGTTGGCAGGCCTTGTCTACCTATTCCGAGTGGGCGCCCTTGACTGGGCTCCGGAAGCTCGGCGCAAGCGGCAAGCGAAGCTGAAACAATGAGGCTTTGGCAATGCAATACAATCTCACCAGGATCGACCCCGATGCTCCTAACGAGCAGTATCCGATTGGCCAGCGGGAAACCGTTTCCGATCCGTTAGAAGATCAAGTCCACAAAAACATTTTCATGGGCAAGCTCGAAGACGTGCTTAACGGCACGATCAACTGGGGGCGCAAGAACTCCCTGTGGCCGTATAACTTCGGTCTTTCGTGTTGCTACGTGGAAATGACCACCGCCTTCACGGCGCCCCACGACATCGCGCGCTTTGGCGCCGAGGTTATCCGGGCATCGCCGCGCCAGGCGGATTTCATGGTTATCGCCGGTACCTGCTTCATCAAGATGGCGCCGATCATTCAGCGTCTCTACGAGCAAATGCTCGAACCTAAATGGGTCATCTCCATGGGTTCGTGCGCCAACTCCGGTGGCATGTACGACATCTACTCCGTCGTTCAAGGGGTGGACAAGTTCCTGCCCGTGGACGTCTACGTGCCTGGCTGCCCGCCCCGCCCTGAGGCTTTCCTGCAAGGCTTGATGCTGTTGCAGGAGTCGATTGGACAGGAGCGTCGCCCGCTTTCCTGGGTCGTTGGTGATCAAGGCGTCTATCGCGCCGAGATGCCTTCCGAGAAGGAAAAGCGCCGCGAACAGCGAATCGCAGTCACCAACCTGCGCAGCCCCGACGAAGTCTGATCCAGATCTGCTTCTTTAATAGAACGAGAACCTGGCTTCATTCTTTACGTTGACCGAAAGCGATAAATAACCATGACTACAGGCAGTGCTCTGTACATCCCGCCTTACAAGGCAGACGACCAGGATGTGGTCGTCGAACTGAACAACCGTTTTGGCCCGGAGGCGTTCACCGCCCAGCCTACCCGCACCGGCATGCCGGTGCTTTGGGTTACCCGTGCCAAACTGGTCGAAGTCCTGACTTTCCTGCGCAACCTGCCCAAGCCGTACGTCATGCTTTATGACCTGCACGGCGTGGACGAGCGTCTGCGCACAAAGCGTCAAGGGCTGCCGAGCGGCGTCGACTTCTCCGTGTTCTATCACTTGATGTCGATCGAACGTAATAGTGACGTAATGATCAAGGTTGCCTTGTCCGAGGGCGACCTCAGCTTGCCGACCGTCACCAGCATCTGGCCGAACGCCAACTGGTACGAGCGTGAAGTCTGGGACATGTTCGGCATCGACTTCAAAGGTCACCCTCACCTGTCGCGCATCATGATGCCGCCGACCTGGGAAGGTCACCCGCTGCGCAAGGACTTTCCGGCCCGCGCCACCGAGTTCGACCCGTTCACCCTGAACCTGGCCAAGCAACAGCTTGAGGAAGAGTCCGCACGCTTCAAGCCGGAAGACTGGGGCATGAAGCGTTCCGGTCCGAACGAGGACTACATGTTCCTCAACCTCGGCCCGAACCACCCGTCCGCGCACGGTGCGTTCCGCATCATCCTGCAGCTGGACGGCGAAGAGATCGTAGACTGCGTACCGGACGTCGGTTACCACCACCGTGGTGCCGAGAAAATGGCCGAACGCCAATCCTGGCACAGCTTCATCCCGTACACCGACCGTATCGACTACCTCGGCGGCGTGATGAACAACCTACCGTACGTGCTCTCGGTCGAGAAGCTGGCCGGCATCAAGGTGCCGGAGAAGGTCGACGTCATCCGCATCATGATGGCCGAGTTCTTCCGGATCACCAGCCACCTGCTGTTCCTGGGGACCTACATCCAGGACGTGGGCGCCATGACGCCGGTGTTCTTCACCTTCACCGACCGCCAGCGTGCGTACACGGTGATCGAAGCCATCACCGGTTTCCGTCTGCACCCGGCCTGGTACCGCATCGGTGGCGTCGCCCACGACCTGCCGCGTGGTTGGGAAAAACTGGTCAAGGATTTCGTCGAGTGGATGCCAAAGCGTCTGGACGAATACCAGAAAGCCGCCCTGGACAACAGCATCCTGCGTGGCCGGACCATCGGCGTCGCCGACTACAACACCAAACAAGCCCTGGAATGGGGTGTCACTGGTGCTGGCCTGCGTTCGACCGGTTGCGATTTCGACCTGCGTAAAGCGCGCCCGTACTCGGGCTACGAGAACTTCGAATTCGAAGTGCCGCTGGCCGCCAATGGCGATGCCTACGACCGCTGCATCGTGCGTGTCGAGGAGATGCGCCAGAGCATCAGGATCATCGACCAGTGCCTGCGCAACATGCCGGAAGGCCCGTACAAGGCGGATCACCCGCTGACCACGCCGCCGCCGAAAGAGCGCACCCTGCAGCACATCGAAACCTTGATCACGCACTTCCTGCAGGTTTCGTGGGGCCCGGTCATGCCGGCCAACGAATCCTTCCAGATGATCGAAGCGACCAAGGGCATCAACAGTTATTACCTGACGAGCGATGGCGGCACCATGAGCTACCGCACCCGGATTCGTACCCCAAGCTTCCCGCACCTGCAGCAGATCCCTTCGGTGATCAAAGGCAGCATGGTCGCGGACTTGATCGCGTACCTGGGTAGTATCGATTTCGTTATGGCCGACGTGGACCGCTAAGCATGAACAGCACGCTTATCCAGACAGACCGTTTCACCTTGAGTGAAACCGAGCGCTCGGCCATCGAGCACGAGCTGCATCACTACGAAGACCCGCGCGCGGCGTCGATCGAAGCCCTGAAGATCGTCCAGAAGGAACGCGGCTGGGTGCCGGACGGTGCCCTGTACGCCATCGGCGAGATCCTCGGCATCCCGGCCAGCGACGTTGAAGGCGTGGCGACGTTCTACAGCCAGATCTTCCGTCAGCCAGTGGGCCGTCACATCATCCGCGTCTGCGACAGCATGGTCTGCTACATCGGCGGCCACGAGTCCGTGGTCAGCGAAATCCAGAGCAAGCTGGGCATCGGCCTGGGTCAGACCACCGCCGACGGTCGTTTCACCCTGCTGCCGGTCTGCTGCCTCGGCAACTGCGACAAGGCGCCGGCGTTGATGATCGACGACGACACGTTCGGTGATGTGCAGCCTGCAGGCGTTGCCAAATTGCTCGAGGGCTACGTATGACCCTGACTTCCTTCGGTCCGGCCAACCGCATCAAGCGTTCGGCCGAGACTCACCCGCTGACCTGGCGTCTGCGTGACGATGGCGAAGCCGTCTGGCTCGACGAGTACCAGGCCAAGAACGGTTACGCCGCTGCGCGCAAGGCCTTCGCCGACATGGCCCAGGACGACATCGTCCAGACCGTGAAAGACTCCGGCCTCAAAGGCCGCGGCGGTGCAGGTTTCCCCACTGGCGTGAAGTGGGGCCTGATGCCCAAGGACGAATCCATCAACATCCGCTACCTGCTATGCAACGCGGATGAAATGGAGCCCAACACCTGGAAAGACCGCATGCTGATGGAGCAACTGCCCCATCTGCTGATCGAAGGCATGCTGATCAGTGCCCGCGCACTGAAAACCTACCGTGGCTACATCTTCCTGCGTGGCGAATACACCACCGCCGCCAAGCACTTGAACCGTGCTGTGGAAGAAGCCAAGGCAGCCGGCCTGCTGGGCAAGAACATCCTGGGTTCGGGTTTTGATTTCGAACTGTTCGTCCACACCGGCGCCGGGCGCTATATCTGCGGTGAAGAAACCGCACTGATCAACTCCCTCGAAGGCCGTCGCGCCAACCCGCGCTCCAAGCCGCCCTTCCCTGCCGCCGTTGGCGTGTGGGGCAAGCCGACTTGCGTGAATAACGTCGAAACCCTATGCAACGTGCCGGCAATCATTGCCGACGGCGTGGACTGGTACAAATCGTTGGCTCGCGAAGGCAGCGAAGACATGGGCACCAAGCTCATGGGCTTCTCCGGCAAGGTCAAGAACCCGGGCCTGTGGGAACTGCCGTTCGGCGTCACCGGTCGCGAGCTGTTCGAAGACTACGCCGGTGGCATGCGCGACGGTTACAAGCTCAAGGCCTGGCAGCCGGGCGGCGCCGGTACCGGTTTCCTGTTGCCGGAACACCTGGACGCACAAATGTACGCCGGCGGCATCGCCAAAGTGGGCACCCGCATGGGTACCGGCCTGGCCATGGCGGTGGACGACAGCGTCAACATGGTGTCCCTGCTGCGCAACATGGAGCAGTTCTTCGCCCGCGAATCCTGCGGCTTCTGCACCCCTTGCCGCGATGGCTTGCCATGGAGCGTCAAGCTCCTGATGGCCATCGAGAACGGTGAAGGCCAGCCAGGCGACATCGAGACCCTGCTGGGTCTGGTCGGTTTCCTCGGCCCAGGCAAGACCTTCTGTGCTCACGCACCGGGCGCCGTGGAGCCGTTGGGCAGCGCAATCAAATACTTCCGCCATGAGTTCGAAGCCGGTATCGCGCCAGTCAGCGCCGCCGTCCCGCCTCTGGCAAGGCCGATCGTAGTCGGCGCGTAAACGCTTAAAAAAGCGAAGGGTCCGTGCCCTTCGCTTTTCGTGTGATGACGCCTTTAACGGCTGTATTGATTCACGCGGATAAAAAGATTCCATTAGCCACGCCCGCTGACACCGGGCCAACGAAGAACTTTGAACCATGGCCACTATCCACGTAGACGGCAAAGAGCTCGAAGTCGATGGGGCAGACAACCTGTTACAGGCATGTCTGTCGCTAGGCCTCGATATCCCTTATTTCTGCTGGCACCCTGCCCTTGGCAGCGTTGGCGCTTGCCGCCAGTGCGCGGTCAAGCAGTACACCGACGAGAACGACACCCGTGGTCGTATCGTGATGTCCTGCATGACTCCTGCCACCGACAACACCTGGATCTCCATCGAAGATGAAGAATCCAAGGCCTTCCGCGCCAGTGTTGTCGAATGGCTGATGACCAACCACCCTCACGACTGCCCGGTCTGTGAAGAAGGCGGTCACTGCCACCTGCAAGACATGACGGTAATGACCGGCCACAACGAGCGCCGTTACCGCTTCACCAAGCGTACCCACCAGAACCAGCAACTGGGCCCGTTCATTTCCCACGAAATGAACCGCTGCATCGCTTGCTACCGCTGCGTGCGCTTCTATAAGGACTACGCCGGCGGCACCGATCTTGGTGTGTTTGGCGCCCACGACAACGTGTACTTCGGTCGCGTTGAAGACGGCACCCTGGAAAGCGAGTTCTCCGGCAACCTCACCGAGGTCTGCCCGACCGGTGTGTTCACCGACAAGACTCACTCCGAGCGCTACAACCGTAAATGGGACATGCAGTTCTCGCCGAGCATCTGCCATGGCTGCTCCAGCGGTTGCAACATCTCCCCGGGCGAGCGTTACGGCGAACTGCGTCGTATCGAAAACCGTTTCAACGGTTCGGTAAACCAGTACTTCCTGTGCGACCGTGGCCGTTTCGGCTATGGCTACGTCAACCGCGAAGACCGCCCACGCCAGCCGCTGCTGGCCAACGGCACCAAGCTGAGCCTCGACGAAGCGCTGGATAAAGCCGCCGACCTGCTGCGCGGTCGCAACATCGTCGGTATCGGTTCGCCCCGCGCCAGCCTCGAAAGCAACTACGCGTTGCGCGAACTGGTTGGCGCCGAGCACTTCTACTCCGGTATCGAAGCTGCCGAGCTGGAGCGCATCCACCTGGTCCTGCAAGTGCTCAAAGACAGCCCGCTGCCAGTACCGAACATGCGCGACATCGAAGACCACGACGCCGTGTTCGCCCTCGGTGAAGACCTGACCCAGACTGCTGCGCGCATGGCCCTGTCCCTGCGTCAATCGGTCAAGGGCAAGGCCGAAGACATGGCCGACGCCATGCGCGTCCAGCCTTGGCTCGACGCCGCGGTGAAGAACATCGGCCAGCACGCGCTGAACCCGCTGTTCATCGCCAGCCTGGCTGAAACCAAGCTCGACGACATCGCTGAAGAATGCGTTCACGCCGCTCCAGACGACCTGGCCCGCATCGGTTTCGCCGTGGCTCACGCCCTCGACGCCAGCGCTCCAGCCGTTGAAGGCCTGGATGCTGAAGCACTCGAACTGGCCAAGCGCATTGCCGACGCCCTGCTCGCTGCCAAACGTCCATTGATCATTGCCGGTACCTCGTTGGGTTCCAAGGCGTTGATCGAAGCTGCTGCGAACATCGCCAAAGCGTTGAAGCTGCGCGAGAAGAACGGTTCCATCAGCCTGATCGTGCCAGAGGCCAACAGCCTCGGCCTGGCCATGCTCGGTGGCGAATCGGTCGACGCCGCGCTGCAAGCCGTGATCGATGGCCGTGCCGACGCCATTGTCGTGCTGGAAAACGATCTGTATACCCGTACCGACAAGGCCAAGGTCGATGCCGCCCTGACCGCTGCCAAAGTACTGATCGTCGCCGACCATCAGAAGACTGCCACCAGCGATCGCGCGCACCTGGTTCTGCCAGCCGCCAGCTTCGCTGAAGGCGATGGCACCCTGGTCAGCCAGGAAGGCCGCGCCCAGCGCTTCTTCCAGGTTTTCGATCCGAAGTACATGGACGCGAGCATCCTGGTTCACGAAGGCTGGCGCTGGCTGCATGCCCTGCGCGCGACCCTGCTGAACCAGCCGATCGACTGGACCCAACTGGACCACGCCACCGCCGCCGTCGCTTCCAGCACATCGATTCTGAACCGCATCGTCGATGCCGCACCGTCCGCCGCGTTCCGCATCAAGGGCATGAAACTGGCCCGTGAACCGCTGCGCTACTCCGGTCGTACCGCCATGCGCGCCGACATCAGCGTGCACGAGCCGCGTACCCCGCAGGACAAGGACACCGCGTTCGCCTTCTCCATGGAAGGTTACTCGGGTTCGGCCGAACCGCGTCAGCAAGTGCCGTTCGCCTGGTCTCCGGGCTGGAACTCGCCGCAAGCCTGGAACAAGTTCCAGGACGAAGTCGGTGGTCACATCCGCGCTGGTGACCCGGGCACCCGCCTGATCGAAAGCACCGGTGACTCGCTGAACTGGTTCGCCAGTGTTCCGCGCGCGTTCAACCCGGCCCCGGGCACCTGGCAAGTCGTGCCGTTCTTCCACCTGTTCGGTAGCGAAGAGAACTCTTCGAAAGCCGCTCCGGTTCAGGAACGCATCCCGGCCGCCTACGTGTCGCTTGCCAAGTCCGAAGCCGACCGTCTGGGTGTCAATGACGGCGCGTTGCTGAGCTTGAATGTCGCTGGCCAGACCCTGCGTCTGCCGCTGCGCATCAACGAAGAGCTGGGCGCCGGTCTGGTGGCACTGCCTGCGGGCATCGCCGGCATTCCGCCAGCGATCTTTGGCAAATCCGTTGACGGTCTGCAGGAGGCAGCTCAATGACCTGGTTCACTCCTGAAGTGATCGACATCATCATCACGGTCCTCAAGGCCGTGGTGATCCTGCTCGCCGTGGTGGTTTGCGGTGCCCTGCTGAGTTGGGTCGAGCGTCGTCTGCTCGCCCTCTGGCAGGACCGTTACGGTCCGAACCGCGTCGGTCCGTTCGGCGCATTCCAGATCGCCGCCGACATGATCAAGATGTTCTTCAAGGAAGACTGGACGCCTCCGTTCGCCGACAAGATGATCTTCACCCTGGCACCAGTAGTCGCCATGAGCGCCCTGCTGATTGCCTTCGCGATCATCCCGATCACCCCGACCTGGGGCGTGGCGGACATCAACATTGGCATCCTGTTCTTCTTCGCCATGGCTGGCCTGTCGGTCTACGCGGTGCTGTTCGCCGGCTGGTCGAGCAACAACAAGTTCGCCCTGCTGGGCAGCTTGCGCGCCTCGGCGCAGACCGTGTCATACGAAGTGTTCATGGGCCTGTCGCTGATGGGCATCGTGATCCAGGTCGGCTCGTTCAACATGCGCGACATCGTTGAATATCAAGCGCAGAACATGTGGTTCATCATTCCGCAGATCTTCGGTTTCCTGACCTTCTTCATCGCGGGCGTGGCCGTGACTCACCGTCACCCGTTCGACCAGCCGGAAGCGGAACAGGAACTGGCAGACGGTTACCACATTGAATACGCCGGCATGAAATGGGGCATGTTCTTCGTCGGCGAGTACATCGGCATCGTGCTGATCTCGGCGCTGCTGGTGACCTTGTTCTTCGGTGGCTGGCACGGTCCGTTCGGCATCCTGCCGCAGATCCCGTTCATCTGGTTCGCACTGAAAACCGCGTTCTTCATCATGATGTTCATTCTGTTGCGCGCTTCGATTCCGCGCCCACGGTATGACCAGGTGATGGATTTCAGCTGGAAGTTCTGCCTGCCGCTGACCCTCGTCAACATGCTGGTGACCGCTGCGATCGTGTTGCTCAACACGCCCGCCGTCGCGGCTCAGTGAGGATAGAGAATCATGAAGTACATATTTGACATCGTGCATGGCTTCTACACCCAGCTTCGCAGCCTGGTGATGATTTTCGGCCACGCCTTCCGCAAGCGCGACACGCTGCAGTACCCGGAAGAACCGGTCTACCTGCCGCCGCGCTACCGTGGTCGTATCGTCCTGACCCGCGACCCCGACGGCGAAGAGCGTTGTGTAGCCTGTAACCTGTGCGCCGTGGCGTGCCCGGTCGGTTGCATCTCGCTGCAGAAAGCTGAAACCGAAGACGGTCGCTGGTACCCGGACTTCTTCCGCATCAACTTCTCGCGCTGCATTTTTTGCGGCCTCTGCGAGGAAGCCTGCCCGACCACCGCGATCCAGCTGACACCGGATTTCGAAATGGCCGAGTTCAAACGTCAGGACCTGGTTTACGAGAAAGAAGATCTGCTGATCTCCGGCCCCGGCAAAAACCCTGATTACAACTTCTATCGTGTTGCAGGTATGGCGATTGCCGGGAAGCCGAAAGGCTCCGCGCAGAACGAAGCCCAGCCGATCAACGTGAAGAGCTTGCTGCCTTAAGGAAGAAAGATGGAATTCGCTTTCTATTTCGCATCGGGTATCGCTGTGGTGTCCACGCTTCGCGTGATCACCAACACCAACCCTGTGCACGCCCTGCTCTACCTGATCATTTCACTGATTGCCGTGGCGATGACGTTCTTCGCCCTCGGCGCGCCGTTCGCCGGCGTCCTGGAAGTGATCGCCTACGCTGGCGCCATCATGGTGCTGTTCGTGTTTGTGGTGATGATGCTGAACCTTGGCCCGGCCTCGGTTCAGCAAGAGCGCGTCTGGCTCAAGCCCGGTATCTGGGGTGGCCCGGTCCTCCTCGCCGCGCTGCTGCTGGTGGAACTGTTGTACGTGCTGTTCTCCCACCAGACCGGTGAAGCCATCGGCCATACCACCGTAGACGCCAAGGCCGTGGGCATCAGCCTGTTCGGTCCGTACCTGCTGGTGGTCGAACTCGCCTCGATGCTGCTGCTCGCCGCAGCCGTCACGGCGTTCCACTTGGGCCGCAACGAAGCCAAGGAGCAATGACGATGCCTGCTATCCCCATGGAGCATGGTCTGGCGGTCGCCGGCATCCTGTTCTGCCTCGGTCTGGTCGGCCTGATGGTCCGCCGCAACATCCTTTTCGTGCTGATGAGCCTGGAGGTCATGATGAATGCCTCCGCGTTGGCGTTCATCGTTGCCGGTAGCCGCTGGGCGCAGCCGGATGGACAGATCATGTTCATCCTGGTGATCAGCCTGGCAGCCGCCGAGGCCAGTATCGGCCTGGCGATCCTGCTGCAACTGTATCGCCGCTTCCACACGCTCGATATCGACGCTGCCAGTGAGATGCGCGGATGAATCTTCTCTATCTGACTTTCCTGTTCCCTCTCATTGGTTTCCTGCTGCTGGCGTTTTCTCGCGGCCGTCTCTCGGAAAACCTTTCGGCGCTGATCGGCGTCGGTTCGGTCGGCCTGTCTGCCATCGTCGCGGCTTACGTGATCTGGCAATTCAATGTCGCACCACCTGAAGGCGGCCACTACACCCTGGTGTTGTGGCAGTGGATGGCCGTGGAAGGCTTCACGCCGAACTTCGCCCTGTACCTGGACGGCCTGTCGCTGACCATGCTCGGTGTGGTGGTTGGCGTCGGCTTCCTGATCCACCTGTTCGCGTCCTGGTACATGCGCGGTGAAGCCGGTTACTCGCGCTTCTTCGCCTACACCAACCTGTTTATCGCCAGCATGCTGTTCCTGGTGCTGGGCGATAACCTGTTGTTCCTGTACTTCGGCTGGGAAGGCGTGGGCCTGTGCTCCTACCTGTTGATCGGTTTCTACTACAGCAACCGCAACAACGGTAACGCCGCACTCAAAGCCTTTATCGTGACCCGTATCGGTGACGTGTTCATGGCCATCGGCCTGTTCATTCTGTTTGCCCAACTGGGCACGCTGAACGTTCAGGAACTGCTGGTGCTGGCTCCGCAGAAATTCCAGTCCGGCGACTTCTGGATGGTCATGGCCACCCTGATGCTGCTCGGTGGTGCTGTCGGTAAATCCGCGCAACTGCCGCTGCAAACCTGGCTGGCGGACGCGATGGCCGGTCCTACCCCGGTTTCGGCACTGATCCACGCCGCAACCATGGTGACCGCCGGTGTCTACCTGATCGCCCGTACCCACGGCCTGTTCACCCTGGCGCCGGAAATCCTGCACCTGGTGGGCATCGTCGGCGGTGTGACCCTGGTCCTGGCTGGCTTCGCAGCACTGGTCCAGACCGACATCAAGCGTATCCTCGCCTACTCGACCATGAGCCAGATCGGCTACATGTTCCTGGCCCTGGGCGTCGGCGCCTGGGACGGCGCGATCTTCCACCTGATGACCCACGCCTTCTTCAAGGCCCTGCTGTTCCTTGCCTCCGGTGCGGTGATCGTTGCCTGCCACCACGAGCAGGACATCTTCAAGATGGGCGGTCTGTGGAAAAAGCTGCCACTGGCCTACGCCAGTTTCATCGTCGGCGGCGCGGCCCTGGCGGCCCTGCCACTGGTAACCGCAGGCTTCTACTCCAAGGACGAAATCCTCTGGGAAGCGTTCGCCAGCGGCAACAACGGCCTGCTCTACGCAGGTCTGGTCGGCGCATTCATGACTTCGTTGTACACCTTCCGCCTGATCTTCATCGCGTTCCACGGTGAAGCGAAGACCGAAGCCCACGCCGGTCACGGCATCGCTCACTGGCTGCCTCTGTCGGTGCTGATCGTACTGTCGACCTTCGTCGGCGCGATGATCGTTCCACCGCTGCACGGTGTACTGCCGCAAAGCGTCGGCCATGCCGGCGGCGAAGCCAAGCACAGCCTGGAAATCGCCTCGGGCGCCATCGCCCTGGCCGGTATCCTGCTGGCCGCGTTGCTGTTCCTCGGCAAGCGTCGCTTCGTCACCGCCATCGCCAACAGCGGCATCGGCCGTTTCCTCTCGGCCTGGTGGTTCGCTGCCTGGGGCTTCGACTGGATCTACGACAAACTGTTCGTCAAGCCGTACCTGGCGATCAGCCACATCCTGCGCAAAGACCCGCTCGACCAGACCATCGGTCTGATCCCGCGCATGGCCAAAGGCGGTCACACCGCCCTGAGCCGTACCGAGACTGGTCAACTGCGTTGGTATGCCGCCTCGATGGCTGCTGGTGCCGTGCTGGTTATCGGCGCCGTCGTGCTGGTAGCGGTCTGATATGAACCTTGCGAACTTGCGAAAGGAATTGAGCCCGTCATGATTCTGCCTTGGCTAATCCTGATCCCCTTCATCGGCGGCCTGCTGTGCTGGATGGGTGAGCGCTTCGGCGCCACCCTCCCCCGCTGGATTGCGCTGATCACCATGTCCCTGTTGCTCTCCCTCGGCCTCTGGCTGTGGGCCAACGGTGATTATTCATTTGCCCCGGCGCCTGGCGCCGACCCGACCTGGGCGCTTGAGTTCAAGCACGTCTGGATCCAGCGCTTCGGCATCAACGTGCACCTGGCCCTCGACGGCCTGTCGCTGTTGATGATCATGCTGACCGGTCTGCTGGGTGTCCTATCGGTACTCTGCTCGTGGAAAGAGATCCAGCGTCACGTTGGCTTCTTCCACCTGAACCTGATGTGGATCCTGGGCGGTGTCGTCGGCGTGTTCCTCGCCCTCGACCTGTTCATGTTCTTCTTCTTCTGGGAAATGATGCTGGTGCCGATGTACTTCCTCATCGCGCTCTGGGGTCACAGTTCTTCGGACGGCAAGAAAACCCGGATCTACGCGGCGACCAAGTTCTTCATCTTCACTCAGGCTTCCGGCCTGATCATGCTGGTGGCGATCCTGGGCCTGGTACTGGTCAACTTCAACGACACCGGCGTAATTACCTTCAACTACGCCGACCTGTTGAAGACCAAGATGTCGATGACCACCGAGTACATCCTGATGCTCGGCTTCTTCATCGCCTTCGCGGTCAAGCTGCCGGTCGTACCGTTCCACTCCTGGTTGCCTGACGCTCACGCCCAGGCCCCGACTGCAGGCTCCGTCGACCTCGCCGGTATCTTGCTGAAGACCGCGGCCTACGGTCTGCTGCGTTTCGCCCTGCCGCTGTTCCCGAATGCTTCGGCCGAGTTCGCGCCGTTCGCAATGGCCCTGGGCCTGATCGGGATCTTCTACGGTGCGTTCCTGGCGTTCGCGCAAACCGACATCAAGCGTCTGATTGCCTTCTCGTCCGTTTCCCACATGGGCTTCGTACTGATCGGCATCTACTCCGGCAGCCAACTGGCGCTGCAGGGCGCGGTGATGCAGATGCTGGCGCACGGTCTGTCGGCAGCAGCACTCTTTATCCTGAGTGGCCAGCTGTACGAACGCACCCACACCCGCGACATGCGCGAGATGGGTGGCCTGTGGTCGAAGATCGCTTACCTGCCGGCCCTCAGCCTGTTCTTCGCGGCGGCGTCCCTGGGCTTGCCGGGTACCGGTAACTTCGTCGGTGAGTTCCTGATCCTGATCGGCACCTTCCCGATCGCCCCGTGGGTCACCATCATCGCCACGTCCGGCCTGGTGTTCGGTTCGGTCTACTCGCTGATCATGGTCCACCGTGCCTTCTTCGGCCCGGCCAAGTCGGACGCGGTGCTGCATGGCATGGACGGTCGCGAACTGATCATGGTGGTCGGTCTGGCTGCACTGCTGATCTACATCGGCGTGTACCCACAACCGTTCCTCGATACCTCTGCCGCTACGATGCATGGCGTGCAGCAATGGCTCGGCACCGCCTTCACTCAACTCGCTTCGGCCCGGTAAGAGCGCTATGGAATTCACGACTCAACACTTTATCGCGCTTGCGCCGTTGTTGATCACCAGCGCCACGATCATCGTGGTGATGCTGGCGATCGCCTGGCGCCGCAACCACTCGCAGACCTTCCTGATTTCGGTGGCGGGTCTGAACATGGCTTTGCTGTCGATCCTGCCAGCCCTGAAAGTCGCGCCCCTGGCCGTGACGCCATTGCTGCAAATCGACACCTTTGCCTGCCTGTACATGGCGCTGATCCTGGTCGCCACCCTCGCCTGTGTAACCCTCGCCCACGCCTACCTCGGCGATGGCGGTTCGGGTTACCCGGGCAACCGTGAAGAACTGTACCTGCTGATCCTGATGGCCGCCGCCGGTGGCCTGGTGCTGGTCAGTGCGCAGCACCTGGCCGGGTTGTTCATCGGTCTGGAACTGCTGTCGGTACCGGTCTACGGTCTGGTCGCCTACGCCTTCTTCAACAAGCGTTCGCTGGAAGCCGGCATCAAGTACATGGTGCTGTCGGCTGCCGGCTCCGCCTTCCTGTTGTTCGGTATGGCGCTGCTGTATGCAGACTCGGGTTCCCTGAGCTTCGTCGGCATCGGCCAAGCGCTGGCGGCCACTGGCCTGCCAAGCTCGCTTGCACAACTGGGCCTGGGCATGATGCTGATCGGTCTGGCATTCAAGCTGTCGCTGGTGCCCTTCCACCTCTGGACGCCAGACGTTTACGAAGGTGCTCCGGCGCCGGTCGCAGCGTTCCTCGCTACCGCTTCGAAAGTGGCTGTGTTCGCGGTGATGGTGCGTCTGTTCCAGATCTCGCCAGCGGCAAGCAGCGGTGTGCTGAGCGACGTGCTGACCATCATCGCCATCGCATCGATCCTGTTCGGTAACCTGCTGGCCCTGACCCAGAGCAACCTTAAGCGTCTGCTGGGTTACTCGTCCATCGCCCACTTCGGTTACCTGCTGATCGCCCTGGTGGCGAGCAAGGGCCTGGCCGTGGAAGCCATCGGCGTGTACCTGGTCACTTACGTGATCACCAGCCTCGGCGCTTTCGGTGTGATCACCCTAATGTCCTCGCCGTACAAAGGCCGTGACGCAGACGCCCTGTACGAATACCGCGGCCTGTTCTGGCGCCGTCCGTACCTGACCGCCGTACTGACCGTAATGATGCTGTCCCTGGCCGGTATCCCGCTGACCGCGGGCTTCATCGGCAAGTTCTACATCATCGCCACCGGTGTCGAATCCCATCAGTGGTGGCTGGTCGGCTCGCTGGTACTGGGCAGCGCCATCGGCGTGTTCTACTACCTGCGTGTCATGGTCACCCTGTACCTGATCGAACCGAACCTGCGTCGCCACGATGCACAACTGCATTGGGAACAGAAAGCAGGCGGTGTGATGCTGCTGGCCATCGCCTTGGTCGCGTTCTTCCTCGGCGTCTACCCACAACCACTGCTGAACCTGGTTCAACAGTCGGGCCTGGTGGGTTAATCGCTTAGAGCCATTCAGTAGTAAACAGAAACGGCACCTTCGGGTGCCGTTTTTGCGTTCGGCGACTTGTGTGCGCTTATGAGCAATCGGCTGTCAGTATCGACATGAGCTTCGCCAATCAGTATTCCGAAAGTTGGACTACTGCAGCGCATCGCGAGCGAAGTGTTAGTAGTAGGCTGAGGCTATATTGAGATTTAATTTAATAACTTGAAAAACGTAGCACAGAAATAGATCACGCCAAAGCCAGCGATTGAATAGGCGAGCATCCGATTGGGAATGGTGACTATTCGCTGTAGGGGTAGCGGGAGACGAGCGATGCCCTTTATTGCACCTGGGTCACTTATCGATAAAAATTTATCACTCAATAACAGCATGGTCGATATGTGGGATAAGCGACTGTAACGACCATAAACGCCCTCCCCCAACATTCGACGATTTCGACCGACAAAGTAGGAATCCAACAAAAATGACTCTAATTCTTCCAGCTTGAACAAGCTGACATATACACGTACCAACACAGCCAGAAGGGCTAAAATGAAACACGCAATCAATGTAGCAATGCAGAGAATTTTGAGGCCGCTTAGTGGTTTTGATAAGGTTGTGCATAGCCAATAGAAGCTGTGACAAAGCAGCAGTAACCCACCGATTACAAGAGCTGTCCGTAATAAGCGCGCGGGTATACTCACCCATTTTTGCAGACCTTCCGGAATCATTTCAGCCTCCATGAACGCCCACGGATCCAGCATCAGGTGAAGCGAAGAACGACCTGTTAATGCTCCTATCAGCCTTATCCTGTTCATCCGTCCGAAGAGTCCATTCCCTTTTATTTCTCGATTGAAGCGCACATGAGAGACAGTAAAGAGATCTTCTATTTGCTCAAGACGAAAATAGGCAGCAAACAGCAGTACCACCTGACTAACCAAAGCCAGTAAAAACACAACAACCCATGCTATTAAGTAGATGAGTTCAGGATGGGGCATAGCCATCGATATCCCTTCACATTTATTGACATCAGAACTCTAAAGCACCTGTATCCACAGCCGCCGTTTTGCCTCGTACAGCAATCAAGTCTGGCGAGATGATCACTTAGCGATACTTGGTGGTAAACAGAAACGGCACCTTCGGGTGCCGTTTTTGCGTTTGGTGCTTCAGTGACAAACTGGGCTATCGAGTTATCTGAGTTTCACCAACAGGTATGCGACCCCCATCCAGACCACAGTAATGATCATCATCGATACATAAATGACCAAAAGACGTTTCAGACGAGGAGGAAAGTTTTCGATATCCGTAGAATCCAGTCTGCCATAGCGGATGTCCGCTTTCGGCCACACCACTATCCCGGCGATTACAGAGATCAGAACAAAGCCTCCGAACCAGCCTCGATTCCGCCATGCGGGACCCCAGATGTATATGAAGCGACAACTTTTCAAGGCTCCCATTATGGCGTCCAGGTGACGGTAGCTTAGATACGAGCTGAATACGAGATTCACAATCCCCAACAGAATTGGGCCACCAACAACAATGATTGCAACCCAAGGAGACCAGGAATCGACATCAATCATGGCTGTTTAGCTTCATACAATTTCTCACCCATGAACTCCCCTCCAATGCCACCCACTTCTGACCCCGCCCATGCACCAATGCCTACCAAGGCCGCAGAGCAAATCACGCCACCTACCACCGTGCTGGCTGCTAGCGCCAGGCAAACAGGTCGACCAACCAAAGGCACTACTGCCCCGCCCCACATGCCACCCAATGTTGATCCACCAAATTTCCCTCCTTCGGTTAATTTAACCTTCTCGCAGGCCGCTCCAGAGTCACCAGCACAAACCTCCTGAACAGCCAACAACGAAGAAATCCCGCCAATCCCGATACCGATGTACCCACCTGCACTCATGTACTTGGCTGCACGACTGATCGCATTCACATGAGTGGCATAACCCGGTATCTGGCCCGGCGCACCCGCCTTGTCCCAGCGATGCACAAGGCTGCGACTGGAAATGCCTAGCGCCGTCTTCAGCTTGGGATGATCGCCCAAGGTCGTCTGACCGCGCAGGCGTGTGGAGTTCAGCAAGTGCGCATCCAGTTGTGCGAGCAAGCGTTGTCTATCGGCGAAAAACTTCGGTGATCTGAGATGGCCGTGTTGACGGTAGCTGTCCTGATGCAAACGCTCCATCGCTTGTAGAGTGTCGCGCAGGCTGGTCAGATGCTTTTCCATCACCGCCGCGCTGACGCCAAGCCAAGTCGAGGTGTCGCCGATAAAACCAGCGATTTCCGCCGCGTGACGGTGCATAAACTCGGCCTCGTCCGGCGTCAGAGGATCAATGGCAGCGTTAACCTGTTGCGCAGCCTGCATCAGTTGGGCTTCTTGATAGGTACAGGAGGTGTTGTTCGGATCGCTGAGCACAATTAGCGAGCCGGCTTTGATATTGTCTGACGCCTGGTTGAGTGCCCGAAACTTGCTCATCACCGCCGGATCCGGCGTGGCGAATAGCGTCGCCTCCAACGCTTCGCGGGTCATGCTTTTGGGCACTACATAAAAACCCGGTTCTTGGGGCTCCGGACGGGCGAATATTGCAGGTGCGGGAGAGTTCGAAGAGGCGAAACCGGAAGGACGTGACGCTATCGGTTGACTGGTTGCAGCACTGGAAACTGATTGCACAGCGCTCCTGCCCGCTCGCGGTGCGGAGTTGGCGCTTTGATAGGTTGCCCCAAATACCGAGGGGATCAATTGAGCCTTGCAGGGGCAATTGCTATAGCTATCCAGCGTGCCCGCTATGGCCGCGCCATGACTGATCATGTACGAGATGCCGCCGACAATCCTGTAAGTCTTGCCATCCTTGCCACAGGTGACCCGATCACCTTCGCGGGCATGGAGGATGCCGAACATAATAATTCCGTCATGACCATCCAGGACCGTGCCGCCACATGAGCTCTTGTCATGCAGGCCAATGAAATGTCCTTCGTTCATTGATGTTCCTCCTGCTTGACGGAGGGCAGAAAATCCTCGGCCATCGGGACACCTTCACGCCCCACCAATAAAAAACCACCCTGCAATGTGTTGATGATCTCGTCGCCATTGCAAAGCCGGCTGCCGACCAGCGCCGCATGGTCAAAGTCTTGGCCCGCGCCCGTGACGATCTGCGCCGTACGCCCATCCGGGTACAAGACGCAATCGCCTTTCTGTGCCGCGCGCACTTTCTGGCCGTCTCCTAACGTGAACTCGAAGGGCGACGTCGCTTGCTGGATTACTCCACCATCACGGGTTTGACTGCCTTCGGTTGCTAACCGATAAACGGCGCGAGCGGGATGAGCAACGATGTAATCCTGCTGCTGGCGAACAACCGCCAGAGTTTCGTCACAACAATTCGCAAGTCGCTCTTCCGTGAAGTGTTGGGCGTCCAGGTTACGGAGAAATTCAGGAGAGACTTCGTTGGTATACAAGCTGTGCAGAGGTGCATTCATTTGAGAAACCTTCTTCCGGGAATGGCGTTCAGAAATAATGCGGCGGACGCTAACAGCGTCGCGACTCCTCCGGCAGGGCCATCTGAACGATTAAGAAGTTTCGTCAAAAGGAAATGTCTTTTTCCTACAACAGCCTTCAAAGAAGCCTTTGTAGAGAAATTCAAGTTTGTTTTGTGGTTCCAACAAAAACAAAAACGGCACCTTCCGGTGCCGTTCGCCTTTCACACTCCCAAACAGTTACTTACGCGCATCCGCCCACGACTTCAGCAGCTCGTTGTAGCTCACCGTTTCGCCCTTAGGCTTTTCGTTCGCCAGTTTCGGTTTCGGTGCGCCCGGTTGGTCGAACCAGTATTGAGCATCGCGCTCTGGATTCATTTTCGGGGCGCAGGTGGCTTGTGCCTTCGAGCGTTCCAGACGGGTCATGATTGCGTCCTGATCCTTGGCCAGGCCATCCAGCGCCTCTTGCGGGGTTTTCTCGCCGCTGGCGGCTTCGGCGATGTGGCTCCACCACAACTGCGCCAGGCGAGGATAATCAGGCACGTTGGTCCCGGTCGGGGTCCATTGCACGCGGGCCGGGCTGCGATAGAACTCCACCAGGCCACCGAGTTTCGGCGCCAGGTCGGTCATGGCCTGCGAGTTGATGTCCGATTCGCGGATCGGGGTCAGGCCGACGATGGTTTTCTTCAGCGACACGGTTTTCGAGGTCACGAACTGCGCGTATAGCCAAGCCGCCAGTTTCTGCTTCTCAGGCGTGGACTTCATGAATGTCCAGGAACCGGCGTCCTGATAACCGAGCTTCATGCCCTCTTCCCAATACGGACCTTTCGGCGACGGCGCCATGCGCCATTTCGGCGTGCCGTCGGCGTTCATCACCGGAAGGCCAGGCTTGGTCATGTCGGCGGTAAACGCGGTGTACCAGAAGATCTGCTGGGCGATGTTGCCCTGGGATGGCACGGGACCTGATTCGGAGAAAGTCATGCCCGCCGCTTCCGGTGGCGCGTACTTCTTCATCCAGTCAACGTACTTGGTGGTCGCATACACTGCTGCCGGGCCGTTGGTGTCGCCACCGCGGGTCACGCTGGAACCGACCGGATGACAATCCTCGACGCGGATCCCCCACTCGTCCACCGGCAAGCCGTTAGGTATGCCTTTATCGCCAGCGCCTGCCATGGAGAACCAGGCATCGGTGAAACGCCAACCCAGCGACGGGTCTTTCTTGCCGTAATCCATGTGCCCGTAAACGCGCTTGCCGTCGATTTCCTTGACGTCTTCGCTGAAGAATTTGGCGATGTCTTCATAGGCCGACCAGTTCACCGGTACGCCCAACTCGTAGCCGTACTTTTCCTTGAACTTGGCCTTCAGGTCCGCACGCTCGAACCAGTCGGCGCGGAACCAGTACAGATTGGCGAACTGCTGGTCGGGCAGCTGATAGATCTTGCCGTCCGGCGCGGTGGTGAAGGAGATGCCGATGAAGTCCTTGATGTCGAGGGTCGGCGAGGTGAAGTTCTTGCCCTCGTTGGCCATCAGGTCGGTGATCGATTCGGTCTTGCCGTAGCGGAAGTGTGTACCGATCAGGTCCGAGTCGTTGACCCAGCCGTCATAGATGTTCTTGTCCGACTGCATCTGGGTCTGCAGCTTTTCCACCACGTCGCCTTCCTGCAGCAGGTCGTGGGTCAGCTTGATCCCGGTGATCTCGGTGAAGGCCTTGGCCAGTACCTTGGACTCATACTCGTGGGTGGCGATGGTTTCCGACACCACTTTGATGCTCATCCCGCGAAACGGCTCCGCCGCCTTGATGAACCACTTCAGCTCTTCCAATTGTTGATCGGCCGTCAGGGTGGACGGCTTGAATTCACTACCGATCCATTTCTTCGCCGCGTCTTCATAGGCATCAGCCCAGGCAGATGCGCTCAAACCGCTGAGTGCCAGCATGGCTGCCAATGAAATGCTATGTCGCAGCTTATTGTTTTTGTCGAACATAGAGACCTCCTTATTGAGTTTCGGAGCAACATTGCCGAGCGATTCGACTAGCCCCAACGCATCACAGCCAACAGCCACACCAGGGACATCGCGAAGGCGACCCAGATGCTCCAGTCGGTGACGCCGATTACCAGCAAATGCAGGTAGGCGCTGCCGAGAAGACCGATGAACAACCGATCGCCACGGGTGGTGGCAATCGGTAGAAAACCTCGCCTGAGCACGCTCGGCGAACGCAATTCCCAGGTGGTCATGCCCACCAGGATCAAGGCAATGACACCAAAGAACGCCGCCGTGGGGACGGTCCAGCTCATCCATTCCATCATCAGTTCCTCATACCCGGCCCAGGGCAAAGCCCTTGGCCACGTGGTTGCGAACAAACCAGATCACCAACATGCCCGGCAGGATGGTCAACACACCCGCCGCCGCCAACACGCCCCAGTCAATACCGGATGCCGAGACCGTGCGGGTCATCACCGCTGCGATCGGTTTGGCGTTCACCGAAGTGAGGGTTCGCGCCAGCAGCAGTTCGACCCAGGAAAACATGAAGCAGAAGAACGCCGTGACGCCGATGCCGGAGCCGATCAGCGGGATGAAAATCTTCACGAAGAACTTGGGAAAACTGTAGCCATCGATGTAAGCGGTTTCGTCGATCTCCTTGGGTACGCCGGACATGAAGCCTTCCAGAATCCACACCGCCAACGGCACGTTAAACAGGCAATGCGCCAACGCCACCGCGATATGCGTGTCGAACAGCCCGATCGAGGAATACAGCTGGAAGAACGGCAACAGGAACACTGCCGGTGGCGCCATGCGGTTGGTCAGCAGCCAGAAGAACAGGTGTTTGTCACCGAGGAAGCGGTAGCGCGAGAACGCATAGGCCGCCGGCAAGGCCACGGTCAGGGAAATGATCGTGTTCAGGCTCACGTAGTACGCCGAGTTGATGTAGCCGGTGTACCAACTCGGATCGGTGAAAATCACCTTGTAGTTCGCCAGGGTGAAATCCTGCGGAAACAACGTCAGGCCACCGAGGATCTCGCTGTTGCTCTTGAAGGACATGTTCAGCAACCAGTAGATCGGCACCAGCAGAAACAGGATGTAGATCAGCAGTGGAATCAGCTTTCTCTTGCTCATGATGGCCTCAGCGGTTGGCGTCGGAGTGAGTCATGGCGGTGTAGAACAGCCAGGACACCAACAGGATGATCAGGAAGTACACCAGCGAGAATGCGGCGGCCGGCCCCAGGTCGAACTGCCCGATCGCCATTTGCGTCAGGGTCTGGCTCAAGAAGGTCGTGGAATTGCCCGGACCGCCACCCGTAAGCACGAAGGGCTCGGTGTAGATCATGAAACTGTCCATGAAGCGCAGCATCACCGCGATCAGCAGCACACTCTTGAGCTTGGGTAACTGGATATGCCGGAACACCGCCCAGGCCGAGGCACGGTCGATCCGCGCCGCTTGGTAATACACATCCGGAATCGCCCGCAGGCCGGAGAAGCACAACAGCGCCACCAGCGAGGTCCAGTGCCAGACGTCCATCACCAGTACGGTGACCCACGCGTCCATGGTGTTCGCCGCATAGTTGTAGCTGATGCCCATGGCCTTGAGGCTCGCCCCCAGCAGACCGATGTCGGCCCGGCCGAAGATCTGCCAGATGGTGCCGACCACGTTCCACGGGATCAGCAATGGAATCGCCAGGATGATCAGCACCACCGACGACCAGCGCCCCTTGGTCGGCATGGTCAGGGCAATCGCAATCCCCAGCGGGATTTCGATCAACAGCACGCAGGCCGAGTAGATGAACTGACGCAGCAACGAGTCGTGCAGGCGCGGATCGAGCAGCACCTGCTTGTACCAGTCGGCGCCGACGAAGTAGCGGCTGGACTGGTCGAAGATGTCCTGCACCGAATAGTTGACCACGGTCATCATCGGGATCACCGCACTGAACGCCACCAGCAGGAACACCGGCAGCACCAGCCACCAGGCCTTGTTGTTCTGCACCTTGTTCATGGCTGCGCCTCTTGGTTGGCATTGGCTTCAAGCAGAAACTCATCGGCGTAGACCATCAGCCACTGCGCCGGAAAACTGATGTAGGCCGTGCCTTGCGGCACCGGTTTGTCTTCGGCCAGGCGCACTTTCAGGGGGACGCCATCGAGGTTGAGGGTCATGATCTTGTAGGTGCCCAGGTCTTCGACGTGTACGACCTGGGCCCGCAGCGCGTCATCAAAAGCTTCGTCCCACACATGGACGAACTCCGGACGAATGCCGACCTTCAGGGTTTTCCACTCCGATTCAGCAATACGCTTCTGCATCACCTCGGGCAGCGGCAGGTGAGTCGAGGCGAAACCGACGCCACCCGGTTGCGGCTGCACCTCGATCAGGTTCATCCCGGGGCTGCCAATGAAGTAGCCGACAAAGGTGTGGCTCGGGCGCTCGAACAACTCCCTTGGCGTACCGAATTGCACGATCTGCCCGCCGTACATCACCGCAATCTTGTCGGCGAAGGTCGAGGCCTCCAGCTGATCGTGGGTGACGTAGACCATGGTGATGTTGAACTGTTCGTGGATCTGCTTGAGCTTGCGCCGCAGTTTCCACTTGAGGTGCGGGTCGATCACCGTCAGCGGTTCATCGAACAGGATCGCCGACACGTCGTCGCGCACCAGGCCACGCCCCATGGAGACTTTCTGTTTTTCGTCGGCGGTGAGGTTGCGGGCCTTTTTGCTCAACAGGTTCTGCAGGTCGAGAACTTCGGCGATTTCCTGCACCTTGGTGTGGATCTTCGCCTCGGCCATGCCTTGGTTACGCAAGGGGAACGCGAGGTTGTCGAACACCGTCATGGTGTCGTAGACCACCGGGAACTGGAAAACCTGGGCGATGTTGCGCTTCTCCGGGGTCAGGTTGTTGACCGCTTTGCCGTCGAACAGCACATGGCCCTGGGACGGGCTGAGCAGCCCGGAAATGATGTTGAGCAAGGTTGATTTGCCACAGCCCGATGGGCCAAGCAACGCGTAGGCGCCACCCTGCTCCCAGATGTGGTCCATCTCGCGGATCGCGTAATCCTCCGGTCCCACCGGAGTCTTGGTGTAGCTGTGGGCGAGGTTCTGCAAACGGATTTCGGCCATCAGGCAACCCTCGTGACACGCCGGCCCGGCGCCTGGACCAGCCGCCCCTGCGTATCGAACACAAACAGTTTATGGGTCGGGATGTAGATGCGGATCGGCGCATCGACGTCGTATTCGTGAACGCCGGGCAAGTGCAGCACCAGCAGGAAATGCTCGTTGCGCACGTGCAGGAAGGTTTCCGAGCCACTGATTTCCGCGACTTCGACAGTCACCGCCAATTCGAGGTCATCGTCGTTGCTCGGCACCAGCGAGATATGGCTGGGTCGCACGCCGAAACGGAATTCGCCCTCGCCCACCGGGCGCAGATCGACGTTCAGCGGGAAGTGCACGAAATTGGCGAAACTCACTTCGTTGCCGGCAATGCGCCCCGGCATCAGGTTGATCGGCGGCTCGGAAAACAGCTCCGCCGCCAGCACCGTTTGCGGCTGATGATAGACCGACGAAGACTGGCCGCTCTGGATCACCCGGCCTTCGTGAAGAATGGTGGTGGTGCCGCCCAGGGCCAGGGCCTCGTTGGGCTCGGTGGTGGCGTAGATCGCGATGGTGTGGCGCGCCTTGAACAGCTCGCGCATTTCCTGGCGCAGCTCTTCGCGCAATTTGTAGTCGAGGTTGACCAGTGGCTCGTCGAACAGGATCAGCTCGGCGTCCTTGACCAGCGCCCGGGCCATGGCCGTGCGTTGTTGCTGACCACCGGAAAGCTCCAGCGGATAGCGTTTGAGAAACTTCTCGATGCGCAGCATCTTCGCGGTTTCCAGCACCTTGCTCTGAATTTGCTCGTTGGAAACACCGGCCTGACGCAGCGGCGAGGCGATGTTGTCGAACACCGTCATGGTCGGGTAGTTGATGAACTGCTGATAGACCATCGACACATTGCGCAAGCGCACGGGCCGTTGGGTGACGTCGACGCCGTTCATCAGGATGCGGCCGCTGTCGGGCTTGTCCAGACCGGCCATCAGGCGCATCAGGCTGGTTTTGCCGGACAAGGTGCGACCCAGCAAAACGTTGAAGGAACCGGGTTCAAAACTCAGGTTGGCATCGTCGATCCAGGTCTGGCCCTCGACGGTGCGGCTGACGTGTTCCAGGGTGAGTGACATGGCTCGGCCTTTTTCTTATTGGAGTCAAGCGACCGGAGCTGTATAGCGACATTTGTGCCAGAAATTGCAAACGATTGATTCAGTTTGAAATTCCTGAAAATGACTACAGAGTCACGTTCGTTGCTGAACACAAATGAACAACCGCGACTGAACAACTGAACACTTCAACGGTTGACAATGAACATTAGTGAACAACACTCTACAGACCGTTTTCCGGCCCTTGTAGGAGCGAGCTCGCGATGGAGGTCAACGTGACGAGGGCTGCCTGAAGGAACGAGGCGACTTCACGTCCATCGCGAGCAAGCTCGCTCCTACAGGGCACGATGTGTAATTGAATAACAACAATAAAAGCTTGCTCAGAGATCGACTGCCATGGCCGCACCCGCTTCACCGCTGTCTCACGACGCCATCATCCTGGACTCCTGGTCCCGATGCCGCGCGTTCGGCCTCAGTCATCAGAGCACGCCGGCATTCGACCCATTGCCGGCTGCGGGCATCGCGCAACTGCTGGAGAGCCAGCACTCACTGGTGCAAACCACCCATCAGGAGGTGCTGCCCTACTACGAGAACATCCTGAGTAACTCCAATTGCCTGATCATGCTCGCCGACCATCAGGGCCAGGTGCTCACATCGTGGGGCACCCAGCGCTTTATCGAACCGAAACTGGCCCGGGGTTTCAGCGCCGGCGCCAGCTGGATGGAACGCTGCACCGGCACCAACGCCATTGGCACTGCCCTGGCCTGCGAGCAAGCGGTACACATCGAGCACGATGAACATTTCCTCAAGGCCAACCGCTTCATGACCGGTTCCGCCGCGCCGATATTCGATACTGAGCGCAAGGTGATCGCGGTGCTGGACGTGTCCAGCGATAGCTACCTGCCGCCGTCCCACACCCTGGGTATGGTCAAGATGATGAGCCAGACCGTGGAGAACCGGTTGATCCTCAACCTGTTCCATGGCCAGCATTTTCAGCTGACATTCAACACCGGACTGAACAACCTCGATAGTCAGTGGGCCGGATTGCTGATATTCGATGAAACCGGCCAGGTGCTGTCGGCCAACCGCCGGGCTGACAACCTGCTGGGCATCAGCCTGTCGCGGGTCAGTGTCGAAAGCCTGTTCAAGGTCTCGCTGCTGGAGTTGCTGAATCAACCCGAAGGCTTGCCCTTCTCGCTGCAGGCTTCCGGGCGCAATCGCTTCCAGTGTCTGCTGAAACGACCCAAGCAGGTTCCGATTCAACCGCGAATGTTCGCCGAACCTGCCGTGACTGCGCCAACACCGGCCGAGATCAGCCTCAACACCCTGCACTTCGGCGACAGCCGCGTGGAAAAAGCTGTGCGCCAGGCTGAGCGTTTGCTGGAAAAAGACATTCCGCTGTTAATTCACGGCGAGACTGGCGTCGGCAAGGAAGTTTTCGTCAAAGCCCTGCATCAGGCCAGCTCCCGCAGCAAACAGGCGTTTATTGCGGTGAACTGTGCAGCGATCCCCGCCGAACTGGTCGAGTCAGAGCTGTTCGGCTACGAGAAAGGCGCGTTCACCGGCGCCAACCAGAAAGGCAGCATCGGCCTGATCCGCAAGGCTGACAAAGGCACGCTGTTCCTCGACGAAATCGGCGACATGCCGCTGCCAACACAGGCGCGACTGTTGCGGGTGTTGCAGGAGCGTTGCGTGCAACCGGTCGGTAGCAGCGAGCTGTTCCCGGTAGACCTGCGGATTATCTCCGCCACCAACCGTTCATTGCGCGAACAGGTGCAACTGGGGCGGTTTCGTGAGGACCTTTACTACCGTATCGGTGGCCTGACCCTGGAGCTGCCGCCATTGCGCGAGCGCAGTGACAAGGAGGCACTGTTCAAACGCCTCTGGGAACAGCACCGGGAGCCGAGCCAGTGGGCCGGTTTGAGCCGTGAGGTGCTGGAGTTGTTCGACCGCCATCCGTGGCCGGGCAATTTGCGCCAGGTCAGCAGCGTGATACAGGTGGCGCTGGCCATGGCCGAGGAACAACCGATAAGGCCGGAGCATTTGCCGGATGATTTTTTTGTCGATCTGGAGATGGAACCGGTGGAGACGCCGGAGCCGTTGGCGGTTGATCTTGATGATGCCGAGGAGTTGAATCGGCAGCTGCAGGCGGTTGGGGGGAATATTTCCCATCTGGCGCGGCGGTTGGGGGTTAGTCGCAATACCCTTTACAAGCGGCTGCGCCAGACTGAATGACGAGTGAATCGCACCGGTAATATTCGGCTTGAGACCATCGCGAGCAAGCTCGCTCCCACAGTGTCCGTGTCGAACACAAAATCTGCGCATACCACAGAACCTGTGGGAGATTCTATGGTTGAGGGAAAGCCCTCAACTGGCTTTTGGCTGATATTCGCTTTGCCCTTTCAGCAAGG